>JAFTUJ010000015.1 GCA_017466305.1 Thermoguttaceae bacterium | reverse complement strand
GCGTTTCGGTTCCTCCGCGACGCGTCGAAACGGCGCGTCGAACGTCGGCGCGAACGTCGGCGGACGCGTTGGTCGACTCGATCGGAACGCAAGCGGCGGAAAAACTCGACGTCGCTTCGGCGCTCCTTCAACAAACGCCGCCGGAGCTCGAACCGTTGTTGGGCGAGTTCGACGGCGCGCGGGCGATCCTTTACGCGCTCTTGGCCGACTCGAACGAAGCGGTTCAACAGCGGCAACTTGAAGCGATTCGCAAGGCGGAGGGAACGGCGCTCGACGCGAAAATCGCCGTCGCGTTTCGAGCGGTCGACTCGCTTGCGTTTTCGGCGCGGTCGACGGTCGCTCGCTTGACGCTTCCGACGTTGAAAACGGCGAACGTCGTTCAATATCGGAAGTTGCGCGAGACGATTTTGGAGCTTTGCGCGGCGGACGGAACGCTCGATCTCTTCGAATACGCGCTTCAAGCGGCGGTCGTTCGCGAGCTCGACGTTTATTATCGCCTGTCGCGGGGAACGAAAATTCGTTTTTCGCGTTTCGAGGACGTCGTCGAGCCGTTCCGACTCGTCTTGACGTATTTGGCGAACGAAGGCGCGCCCGACGATCGAGCGGCGGCGCGCAAGGCGTTCGACGACGCGACCGGCGTTTTTTACGTCGCGTTGGAGCCGACGCCGCTCGAGACGCGTTCGCTCGGGGCGTTCAGTCGGGCGCTTAACGATTTGTCGCAATCGACGCCGACGTTGAAGCGTCAAATGTTGACGGCGTTTTATCGTTGCGTCGCGGCGGACGGCGTTATCGTCGAGCGCGAGGGCGAGCTGATGGAAGCGATCGCGTCGGCGTTTGGCGTTCCGACGCCGGTTTGGGGGGCGTTGGCGCGTTGAGCGAACGGCGGCGAACGCTTCCGACTATTGGCGAAACGTCGTTAGGATAACGACGAATATTTCGAAAGAAACGGCGCGCCGACGGAAATTTTTTCCGATTTTTCGGCGGGATTTCGGGGAGCGCGCTTGAACTTCCGACGCCGACGGGGATAATAACAAAAGGGGGAGGAGGCCCTTGTTTAAAACGACGTTCTAAGCGTTAAGCGTTTAAACGAAAGCGCAAAAAGCCGTCGGGTTGAGGCGCTCGACGGCTTTTTTTGTCGGTCTTGCGGATTGCGCTGATATTGTCGGTCGCTAGGATTGGCAAACTTGCGAGCGATAGGGGAACGGGAGATGAAGACGAACTTTTCCAAATATCTAAAGAGCGCGCGTCGGTTAACGATCTTAATTTTTCTTGCGACGTTCGGTTGCTTATTAATTCTAACGGCGATTTGGGCGGCGACGGCGCTCGTCTTCGAGACAATCTTCGGAAACGGCGACGAGAGTTGGACGCGTCTTTGGGAGAGTTGCGCGAAGGAGCCGAAAATTTTCTATGTCGCGTTAACGGTCGGCGCGTTGTACGTCGTTTACGCGACGTTGTTTAAATTGCGTTATTTGAAACGCTTGGGCGCTTGCGGGCTCGCGGAGGAACTTGGGGGAAAGCGAATCGACCGTTCGACGCAAAATCGAAACGAGGCGTTGTTTAACGAAATCGTCGAGGAAACGGCGCGCGAGTTCGACGTTCCGGCTCCGGTCGTTTACGTTTTGCGCGACGAAGAGGGAATTAACGCTTGCGTAATCGGAGGCGACCCGGAATCGTCGGCGATTCTTGCGACCGCGGGCGCGCTCCGCTTACTGACTCGCGACGAGTTGCAGAGCGTCGTCGCGCACGAGTTCGGGCATTTGCTCAACGGCGACGTAAAAATGAACATGGGGCTTATTTGGGCGCTCGCCGCTTTGCAATCGTCGACGTTTTACGCTTTAGAATGGATTCGGCAGACGAGGAACGACGAAAGAGGGGGGAACGATAGAGAGGGGATAGGGATTGCGATTTTTGCGTGTCTTTGCCTTATCGTCGGCCTGCCCGGTTTCGTTTTGGCGTCGATCGTTCGAGCGGCGATTTCTCGACCGCAGGAGAAGCGGGCGGACAGAACGGCGGTCGAATTTACGCGCAAGCCGCTCGCGTTGGCCGGCGCGTTGAAGAAGATAGGCGGCGCGTCGCGCGGCGCCGCCGTCGAGTCGCCGCGAGCTTGGGAAACCTCGCATCTTTTCTTCGGTTCTATTTTGGCCGACGGCGTCGGTCGCGCGTTCCGAACGCATCCGCGCTTGAACGCGCGAATTTTAGCGCTCGACCCGAATTTTGACGGCAAGTTCCCGACGGTCGTCGAGGAAACGGCGGAGACGGGCGAAGCGCGCGAGTCGGAGGCGAAGACGGAGTCGGGGGCGTCGGGGCCGAACCTCAAGAAGCTGGCCGAGGCGTTGGTCGCTTTGCTCGAAGAGCGGACGCCGGCGCGACTTGACGGCGTCGAAGCGACGCTCGGGGAAATTCCGGAAGAAGTCGAGCGAAGTTTGACCGATTTCGACGGAGCGCGAACCGTCGTTTTCGCGCTTCTGCTCGACCGAAACGATCGGGAGACGCGACGGCGCCAGCTGGAAGCGATTCGGCGTTCGGCGACGGACGGCGAAGACGCGGACGACGTTCAAGCGACCGAACGGGCGGCGCGCGTCGAGGCGACGGCGCGGGCGTTCGTTGGAGCGTCGTTTACGACGCGGGCGACGGTCGTTCGCTTAGCGATTCCGGCGTTGAAGTTGGGAACGTTTGAGGAGTACGAGCGTTTCCGAGCGACGGCGGACGTTCTTTGCAACGCGGACGGGCGAATCGATTTGTTTGAATTCGCGTTGCGACATTCGGCGATTCGCGAGTTGGACGTTTGGTTCGGGATAACGCCGCCGCCGGTCGCGAGATACGGTAGTTTTGGTTGCGTCAATTTATCGACGCGGACGGCGCTGACCTACTTGGCGGCGCGCGGAGCGGAGGGCGACGAAGAGGCGGCGCGACGAGCGTTCGACGTCGGCGTCGCCGCCTTGGCGGAGCTGGAGCCGTCCGCGCAAACTC
>JAFTUJ010000157.1 GCA_017466305.1 Thermoguttaceae bacterium | reverse complement strand
GGTTTGCGTCGATTCGGAAAACGGCGCGGGCGAGGCGGTTTGCGTCGATTCGAAAAACGGCGCGGGCGAGGCGGTTTGCGGCGCCGAGGAAGACGTTGCGGGCGACGCGTTGCAAAGAACGGCCCTTGCCGCGCGAAAATGGGCGGAAAAATCGTTCGAAATTGCCGCCGCTTGCGTTTTGGACGTCGACGAAAGTGAAAATGGTGAGATTGGGAAAAGAAGAAAAAAAAGGAAAAAGGACGAAAACGCGGAAAGTGGAGAATATAGGGAAAGCGGCGAAGTCAAGAAGACGAGGGCGCCGCGTCGGAGCGAGGTAAAATCGTCGCCGACGTCGAAAACCGCCGCCGAGGAGGGGCTCGCCGCGCCGCCCGACGGGCTCGACGACCCGACCGCCGGACGCCCGATTCGCTTTTTCGATCTCTTTTGCGGAATCGGCGGGTTCCGTTTCGCCGCCGAACGAACGCTCGCGAAGATGCGCCGCGAAGGCGTTTGCGCGTTGAGTTGCGACTTCGACCCGCCCGCTCAAACGAGTTACGAGGCGAATTTTGGCGAACGACCGTTCGGCGACGTCGCCGAATTGCCGTCGGAAGCGATTCCCGACTTCGACCTCCTTTTCGCCGGGTTTCCTTGCCAAGCGTTTTCGATTATCGGGCTCCGCAAGGGGTTTGCCGACGAAACGAAAGGTTCTCTATTTTTCCAAATCGCCCGAATTTTACACGACAAACGCCCGCGCGCCTTCGTTTTGGAGAATGTGCGGCAGTTGACGACGCACGACGGCGGTCGGACTTTTGAAACGATTTTGCGAATTTTGCAAGAAGAATTGGGATATTGCGTCGATTGGCGAATTTTGAACGCGCTCGATTGCGGTTTGCCGCAAAAACGGGAGCGGGTCGCGATCGTCGGCGCCCTCGAACCGTTTGAGATCGCTTGGCCGAAGCCAAAAACGGACGGAAAAACGCTTGTCGACGTCTTGGAGCCGGACGCGGAAGTCGACAAAAAACACTTTGCGTCGCCGGAAATTGTTAAGCGTCGCAAAGAGATGCATTCGTCGCAATATTTCCCGGCGATTTGGCACGAGAATAAGTCGGGGAACATTTCGTCTTACCCGTATAGTTGCGCGCTGCGGGCCGGCGCGAGTTACAACTACCTGCTCGTTAACGGCGAACGCCGGTTGACGCCGCGCGAAATGTTGCGTTTGCAAGGTTTTCCGGATTCGTTCAAAATTAAGGTTTCCGACGCGCAAATTCGCAAGCAAGCCGGAAACGCGGCGCCGGTCGACTTAATCGAACGCGTTTTGGACCGTTTTTTGCCCCTTGTTTTCGCGCAAGGAGAGGTGGCGCCGACGTCGAACGCCGGCTCGGAAAGCGCGGCGCCGACGAAAAGACCGGTTTCTAAAAGCGACGAATCGACGTCGAACGCGATTCCGGGAGGCTTATTTTGAGTCAAAATAGCGAAAATGAAACGCTCGACGTCGATAAAACTAACGCAAGTAACGCAAATGGCGCAGCTAACGCAAGCGACGCAAATGACGCAGCTAACGCAAGCGACGTAAATGACGCAAATGGCGCGAACGACGTAAATAGCGCAAGCGGCGTTGGAAAGGAAAACGGCGCGAAATACGACGTTTTTACCGCCGCGAAACGTTCGCAGATTATGAGCAAAGTGCGCTCGACCGGGAACGCGTCGACCGAATTAAAGTTGATCGCCGAGTTTAAGGAACGGAAAATTACCGGTTGGCGAAGAAATTCAAAAATTTTCGGTCATCCCGATTTTATCTTCCCGAAATTGCGCGTCGCGGTCTTTGTCGACGGCTGTTTTTGGCACGGGCACGACTGCCGTAACACGAAGCCGAAGGACAACGCCGATTATTGGCGGACGAAGATCGAACGGAACCAACGTCGCGACCAAGCCGCGACCGAACGTTTGACCGCGTTGGGATACCGCGTCGTTCGAATTTGGGAATGCGAGTTCCAAAAGAAACGTCGCGAGCGTTTGGAGGAAAAGTTGGCGCCGATCGTCGAGGCGTTCGAACGTTGGAAAGCGGCGACTCAAAGCGACGACGCGGGGCCGATTTAAGCCGCAAGGGGCG
Source organism: Thermoguttaceae bacterium (assembly GCA_017466305.1). GTDB lineage: Bacteria > Planctomycetota > Planctomycetia > Pirellulales > Thermoguttaceae > RUG369. The sequence continues at coordinate 3,030 of JAFTUJ010000157.1, read as the reverse complement.
ACGTTTCGCGAAAACGTCGCGTTTCGTTTGAGAAGCGGCGCGTCGATTTAACGGAGTTAAGCGCGTCGCGACGGCGAAACGAACGACGTCAAAAAAACAAACGCGTCAGAAAGAAATTGGCGAATAAAAAACGCTCGAAAACCGCCGATAAAGCGATCTTCGAGCGTTTTTTGCGTTTCGAGCGTCAAACGCCCGCTCCGAAAAGCGGCGCGCTGAGAAGAACGAGCTTATTTCTTGCCCTTGGCCGGAGCGTCGTCCGCGTCCTTGACCTTCTTTTTCTTCTTCAAAACGACTTTGTAAACGCGAATCTTCGGAAGGTTGAACGGAGACGTTTCGTCGGTCCAACGATCGGTCGCTTGCATTTTTTCGATGCGTTCGACGCGCGTCAAAACGTTGCGCGAACGAGTAACGCCTTTTTTAATTTTTAAACTTTTGTCAATAGTCATGATGGTTTTCTCCAAACGCTTGAACGCGGTTTTACGAACGGTTCGAGCTCGGCGCGATTTCCGCTTTGCAACAAAACGACGGACGCGCCGTCGAAACCGGCGAACCGCCCGCGATACGCGTCTTCTCATTAGGCAGACGCGCTTGAACACTTAGTATATAACGCTTTTATTTTTTTACAAGGGGGCGAACCCCGATTCCTTCCATTCTCAACGTCTTTTTTCGAAAATTTTTCTTAACGCCGCGCGGTTTTTTTCCTTTTTTCGGCGCGACTTGTTTAACCGTTTTATCTGTTTTCTCTATTTTGCCTAACGCGCTTCGTTTGCGTCGTTTGCGCGCGTTTTAGCGAATTTGCGTTTTTTGCGCGAATTGGTTATTTTGACGCGTTATTTTGCGGCGTCGGAAGAGCGGCGCCGGTTGCGTCGACCGCCGTTTGGGGCGTCTTCGTCTCGGTTTCGTCGACTTTGTCGCTTGCCGCCGAAGTTTCGGCGTTGGCTTTCGCGTTCGCGTTCGTTTCCGTTTCCGCGTTCGTTTCCGTTTCTGCGTTCGTTTCCGTTTCCGCGTTTTCGGAGGGCGAAAGAGCCTGCGCGTCGCGGAGGGCGGCCTCTTCCGCGCGAATTTTTTTGCGGGCGGCAAATTCTAAAATCGCTACAAGCGTTAAAATAAGGAAAGTTTGCGCGGTCGCAAGGAACGCGAGGGGCCAGTCGGCGCGGTACAAATAAAACGCTCCGCAAGCGCAAACGGCGGTCGTTAGGTAAATCGTCGCGACCGCTTGCGGCTTCGAGAGACCGAGCGCGACCAAACGGTGCGAATAATGGTTTTTGTCGCCGACAAAGGGGCTGGCGCCGTTTTTCAACCGAATCGTTACGACGCTAAAAAAGTCGTAAAGCGGAACGGCGAGGATGCAAAGGGGCGCCAAAATCGCGCAAGGCGGGGCGTCGTCGCCGACGAAAGTGAGCGAAAGCGTCGTCGTCGCGAGCAAAAAACCGACAAAATACGCGCCGCCGTCGCCCATAAAGAGTTTCGCCGGCGGGCGATTTAGGACTAGAAAGCCGAGGAGCGCGCCCGCGAGCGTCGTCAAGAAGCCGCCTAAAAAATACTGCGGTTCGCCGGAGATTGGATTCGGCGCGAAACAGAACGCGATCGCCGCTAAAAATAGGGCGCAAATCGTTGCGACGCCGCCGGAGAGCGCGTCCATATTGTCGAGCATATTGAACGAGTTAATAAGGCCGACGATCCAAAAAACGCTGACGATCGCCGTTAAAATCGGCAGATCGAGAAAAAACGTCGCGCGCCAACCGCAAGCGACCGCGACGATTGCGATCAAAAATTCGACGGCGAGGCGCGGTTTCCAATCGAGGTTAAAACGGTCGTCGAGCGTTCCGAGAAGAACGAGGAGCGAGCCGAGCCCGAGAAGCGTCCAAAGGCGGCCGAGTTGCAGGCCGACGCCGCCGACGTGCGTCGCGAAAAACAACGGAAAACGAGAAAGCGGAACGCCCCAAAGGGTCGACGTCGCCGGGTCGACCGCGCCGCTTTCGGTTAGGTTGCCGAGCCCGAGCGCCGCCGCCGTCAACGCGAGAAACGGCGTCAAAACGCCGAGCCAAACGCCGATTCCGCCGCCGGTCGGGACGGGATTTTGGTGAATTTTGCGTTCGCCCGGTTTGTCGATCAGGCCGAGCGTCGGCGCGAAACGTCGAATCAAGCGGCAAATCGACCAACTAACGACGAAGGCGACGACGAAGAATAGAAAAAATGCGTAAAACATAGCGATTGGGCGAAGCGCGGAAATTGGCGATAAAAGTTAAAAATGGGAAAAAATTTCTTGCGGCGCCGAGTCGAACGCGTCGACAACGACGGGGAAAGACGCGTCGACCGGGAGCGCCGTTGGATCGAGGGCGTCGAGGGGCGAAACGACGAAAGCGACGTTTTCGCCGAAATCGTTCGGAATCGTCGGGGCGGGCGACGAAGGGGCGTCGGGGCGGCGATTTTGCGCGACGAGTTTGACGAAACGTTGTAAAATCGTCAAACGGGGCGCGTTTGAACGTTGCGGAAAGTCGGACGGAGCGTTTTTAAGCGACTTCGAGGTCGATTCCGCTTCGCGCGAGGCGTTGGAAGGCGCGGGCTGGGGGGAATAGGGGAAATAAGCGCTTTCCGTCGATTCGCTAAAATAAAACGAACGATCGGGTTCGACCGTTGTCGCAAAGGCCGTTAAGGCGTCGTTTTCGACGGTTTGACCGGAGGCGACGGCGTCAAAATAGGGGGAACGCGCGGTTTTTGACGGCGTTTCGTTAACGATCGGCGAAATATTTTCGGAGTCGCCGCCGTCTTGCGAAGAGCGCGGGAAGGGAACGAGAGCGACGGCGCCCGCTTCCTTAGCGTCGTTGGAATCGGCGTCGTTGAACTTAAACGCCGATTTAACGCGAAGCGCGCGGCGCGTTTGGCGTTTGGAGCGCGCCGGAGCGGAAGGGGCGACGTTCAAAACGGGACGCGACGGGACGGCGGCGAGCGTTTCGCTAAAATCGACGACGACCGTTTGCGTTTCGCTGGTTTCGCTGGTTTCGCTGGTTTCGCTCGATTCGCTCGATT
>JAFTUJ010000156.1 GCA_017466305.1 Thermoguttaceae bacterium | reverse complement strand
TAACCTTCGACGCGTCGCCGACGCCGGACTCGCCGCCAACGCCGCCGACCGCCGCTCCGCTTCCCGTCGACGTCCCCCCCAACTTCGCCAACCCCGCTCCATTCCAATTACCGTCTTTCACAATTAGCATAAATCCCCCAATCCCTCCGATTCCTCCGCTCCGTTGACGCGAATCGACGACGAACGCGGCGTCGCGACGGTGACGCTGAATCGCCCGGACCGTTGCAACGCGCTTTCCTTCGACCTGTTGCGCCGTCTTCTCGCCGAACTTCGCCGAATCGCCGCCGACGATTAGACGCGTCTCGTCGTCCTGCGCGGCGCCGGCAAGCATTTTTGCGCCGGACTCGACCTCGCCGAAGCGACGAACGGCGCGCCGATTCCGTTCGAAACGCTCCGAGCCGACGCGCTCGACCTCGACGATTTTCGCGTTCGCGTCGCCCAAATCGCCGTTCAAGCCGCTCCCGCGAGCCGTCTCGCGACGCCGTTCGATCTCGCCGCGCCCTCGCTCGCGCCGCCGCCAAACGGCGACTTCCCGCCGACGCTTCCGCGTTTCCAAGTCGCGCCGCGCCTTGTTTTAGAGCTTTTGCGTCAAATTCGGTTAACGCCGAAACCGGTCGTCGCGGCGGTTCGCGGCGCGGCTTGCGGCGGCGGTGCCGGACTCGTTTCCGCTTGCGATTTCGTCGTCGCCGACTCGACGTTTCGCGCCGTCTTCACCGAAACGAAACGCGGCCTTTCGCCGAGCTTGCTCTTTCCGTTTTTGCGCCGAAAATTGCCGCTCGCCGCGCTTCAAGAGTTCGTTTTGACCGCCGCGCCGTTCGCCGCTTCCCGCGCCGTCGAAGTCGGACTCGTTCAAACGCTCGTCGCCCCCGCCGCCTTCGACGCGACCGTCGACGCCGCCGTCGCCCGTTTTCTCGAAAACGAACCGCGTTCCCTCGCGACCGCCAAACGCCTGTTCAACGCCGCGCTTCTCCCGACCGACGCCGAAATCCGCGCCGGTTGGCTCGAACACTGCCGCGCTTGGGCGTCGGACGCCGGACGCGAAGGAATCGCCGCGTTTCTCGAAAAGCGCCCGCCCCGTTGGACGCGTTAAACTTTCGACGTCGCCCGTTTCGTCCGGTTTCCTTCCCTCCTTTGCGCAAGTCTCCCAACTTAACGTCGATCGCGTTCTCGGGGACGCGTTTTCGCTTGTCTACTTTCCCTTCTTTCCCCTTTTTAACGCGTCTTCGCAAAAAAAGACCGCGAATTCTTCCGACGCCGGAAGTTTTCGCGGTCTTTTCAACGTTCGCTTGCGCTCGTTCGCTCCAACGGCGGCGATTTAGGCCGACTTTAACGGTTTGCGTAAATCTCCACTTCGCCGTTCGATTTTAACGCCAAAATTTGCCGTCCGTCTTCGCTAATCGCCAAACCGATCGGCGACGCGACGCGCGCTCCGTTCTCCGCCGGAACGCCGACCGCGATTTCGGAAATCCAACTCCCGCTCTTTGCGTCGAAAATTTGCAACGGCGACTTTTTACCGGCCGCGACGTCGATTTTTCCGGTCTCCGCGGTCGCGATCCAGCCGCTCGGCGAAACGACGAGCGCGATCGGATTGGCCGCGCCGGAGAACGCGCGCTCGGTTCCGGGCGCTTTCGTCCAAGAATGCTCCGCGTTCCAAACGCCGGAGTCGACGTTGAACGCGTCGACGCGGAAAAGGCCGGAGTTGGCGACGACGATTTCGTTCGTCGACGGCGAATAAACGACGCACATGTACGGTTCCGTCGCCGGACGCAAACCGGGATAAGCCAGCGCTCCGTCCGGCGCGCCGATTTCGCAGTCGGGCGGCGTTTCCTTTTTTTCGACGTCGCGCAACGCGTCGAGCTTGCGCCAAGAGTACCGTCGAACGCAATCCGCGTTAAAATCGCCGACGAAAAGTCGCTCCGGCGTCGCCGCGACCGCCGCGATCGAAGCCCCCGGAATCGACAAAATCGTCGTCGCCGCTCCCAGCGCGGCGTCTTGCGCGGACCGAACCGTCGCGCCGGTCGTTTCGGTCGCGTCGGCTTCCTCGTCGTTTTTCTTTTCGCCTTCGTTCGCCGACGCGTCGTTCGAAACGCGGTCGGGCGCGAAATAAATCGCGTCGATTCGTTCCGGATAAGCGATCAAAAGCGCGCCGTTCTTTTCGCTCGTTTCGTCGGCGACAAACGTCAAAGCGGTCGGCGCGTCTCCTTCGGGACTTTCCCAATATTGAAGCCGCGCTCCGTCGCCGACGCGATACAACCCGACGCCTCCTTTATCCGCTAAAAAGAACTCGTCGCCCCAACCGGCGGCCAGCGCGACCGGACGCTCCGTCGTCAGATTCCGCAACGTCGCCGCCAACGCAAAATCGGGACGAACGTTCGTCGGAGCCAACGGCAAAGGCTCGGCGGCCTTGCGCGGCGCCGTCAATATCGCGACGCCGCCGACCAACAACCCCAACGCGGCGACGACAATCAACGCTTTCCAAGTCGTTTGCGGTCGCTCCAACGTCTTTTTATCGAAAATAACGCGATGAGAATGCCCGCCGGTGTCGGTCCATTCGTGTTTGTATCCGAGCGCTTTTTTCTCGCGCCGTTCGTTTTTCGTCTCGTGTTGCATCGTCGCCTCGTCCGTTATTTCGAGCGAAATCGCGCCGCTTTTTTCCGTAAAAGCGCGCCGCCGTCGGTCGATTATACGACGCCGCCTTGCGATTAACAAGGCGTTTTCGCCGAATTTTCGTTAAAAACGTTCCAACTTTTCGCTCGTTCCCCACTTTCGTCCCGAAAATTCGTCCCTCGCGTCAAAAAATCGGTCTCCGGCGCGCGTTCCGCTCCTTCGTTCCGGAAAAAAACGCTCTCCTCCGACTCCGGCGCGCCGCTCTCGACGCCGACCGGATTCGGCGTAAAACCGATCGCGACCAACGCGAGCGCGCTCCAGCCGATCGCCGTTCGCAAGGGACCGAGTCGCGTCGAATCGTCGGCGGTCGGCGGATGTTCGACGCCAAAAAGCGCGATCAAAAAGAGCATTACCAGCCAATTCCAACGTTCGAAAACGAAAACGGCGCCCGCGGCCGCGATAAAAAGCGCCGTCGAAAAATAAACGGCGCGCCGCCGCAACAGCGCGTAAAGGACGTGTCCGCCGTCGAGCTGCCCCATCGGAAACAAATTTAACGTCGTCAAAAAAAGCCCGACCCAAGCGGCGGCGGCGGTCGGATGCATCGTCAAAACGCGCGTCGGATCCGAACGATCGAAAAAAAGGAGAGAAACCCAACGGAACAACGGCGGCTCGCCAAAAACCAACGCTTCGCCCGCCGCCGTTTCCGCGTCGACCAACGTCGAATTCGCCAATCCGATCGCTAAAAAAACGAGCGTCGCCGCGAACCCCGCCAACGGCCCGGAAACGCCGACGTCGAAAAGCGCCTTCGCGTTCGGAACGCGTCCGTTCATTCGAATCAGCGCGCCCAACGTTCCAAACGGCGGAAGCGGAAACGGAATGAAAAACGGCGGCGACGCGGGAATATTGTAACGCCGCGTCTGCCAATAATGCCCCAACTCGTGCGCCGTCAAAATAATCATTAACGGAACGGAAAAGAACGCCGCTCCGAGCCAAGACCCGCCGCCGTAAAAAACGAGCCCGACGAAAGTCGTCGTAGCCAAAGTCGCCGCGTATAAAACGAGCTGTTTGCGCCAATACGACGAAGTTGGCGTCGATCGCGCGCCGTTGGCGGTCGTCGTTTCCGCGTTTTCCGTCGTCTTATCCAAACTTCGCGCCGTTTT
>JAFTUJ010000155.1 GCA_017466305.1 Thermoguttaceae bacterium | reverse complement strand
CGCAAACGCCGCCGCCATAATTCGTCGCCGTATTACCGCTAATCTCGCAATTAACCAACTCTCCTCCACCGCCGTACGCCGAAACGCCGCCGCCATTCGCCGCCGCGGTGCCGCTAACGACGCAGTTCGCAAACGTCGTCGCGCCGGAAGCGTAAACGCCGCCGCCGGCGTCGGCCGTTTTTCCGCCGGTTATCGTTAAGCCTTTGAGCGCAATCGGTTGCGACGTCGTTCCGTCGGTCAGGTAGAAGACGCGGGACTTGCCGTCGGCGTCCACGGTTACGCCCGGTTTTTGCGTCGTCGCGTCGTAAAGCGACGTCGCGTCGACGGTTAAACCGGCTTGCGAAATTTCGAGACGCTCTCCGGCAAGCTTAATCGTCGCGCCTTTAAGCGACGGCGCGAACGTAATCGCATCGCCAAGCGTCGCGTTCGACGCCGCGTAACGAATCGCTTCGCGGAGGCTGATTTTATCGTCGTAAGCGTCGACGACGTCAAGGTTTGTCGTAACGACCAACGACGGCGCTTCGGGCGTTCGGTACTCGTAAGCGCCGAGGTCGACCGCTCCGACCAAACGAGCTCTTCCGGCCAAGTCGGGTTGGAGCGCGTTTCCTTCGGCGTCGACGGCGTAAGCGTCGTACCCCTTGTTAATCGCCTGCGAACCGTCCGCGAGCGCGTAATCGCCGTTCGCCGCGTCGACGAAGAGCGGAAGCGACGCGTTGTAAACGTAATTCTTCTCTCCAGCGTTCCAAGCGGTAAAACTCGAGAGCGAATTGCGCCCGACGATCGACGCTTTCGACGCGATTCTAACGTCGTTCGGCGCATTTTGCGCGACGATCGCGTTACAAAGCGTCGTCGACGCCGAATACTCGTAAATCCCGCCGCCGTTCTTCGTCGCCGAGTTGCCGGTCAGGGTCGCGTTCACAAAGGTCGCCGTCCCGGCTTCACCGTAAAACGCGCCGCCGTAAGAACCGCTATTTCCGGCGATTAGAACGTTCGCGCAGAACGTCGTTCCTTCGGAATAAACGCCGCCGCCGTAAGACGACGCGACGTTTCCCGTAATCGCGACATTGGTTAGCGTCGCCGTCGCGTCGGCGCCTCGATTCAAAAGTCCGGCTCCCCGCGTCGCGGTATTGTTCGAGACGACGCAGTTCGTCAGCGCCGCCTTGGCCTCGTCGAAAAGCGCGACGCCGCCGCCGTACCCCGACGCGACGTTTTCGGTAATCGAGCAATCGGTCAGCGTCGCCGACGCGGTTCCCGAAACGCCGACGCCGCCGCCGTAAGTCGCCGAATTATTCGAGATCGCGCAACCGGTCAGCGTCGCCGTTCCCGTTTGCGCGCGGAAAGCCCCGCCGTCGGTCGTCGCGGCGTTGTTCGTCAAGACGCAGTTCGTCAGCGTCGCCGTTCCAGCGGAGGCGTCGAAATAAATCCCGCCGCCGTAAACGCTCCAATCGTCGGTCGTGTGCGTCGCGACGTTGCCGTCGAACGTCGAATCGGTCGCGATCAGCGTTCCGCGAGCGTCGACGCCTCCGCCGCGAACGGCGAACTTGCCGGTCGCTAAGTTGTTCGACACGTTCGAGTTAAGAAGCGTCGACGTTTTTTTCGCGTAAATCCCGCCGCCGAACGCGTCGTTAATCCCGTTCGCAACGTTGTTCGTAATATCCGAATTTTCAACGGTTAGCGTTCCCGCCGCGTAAATTCCTCCGCCGTAAACGTTTTTCGCTCCGGCGGTTATCTCGTTCGCGTCGACGAGCGAATCGGTCAGCGTCAACGCGGCGTCGTCCGTAACGGAAATTCCGCCGCCTTCGTTCGTCGCGGTATTCTCGATAATTTCGCTTGCGACAACCGTTAAACTTTGCGAGCCGCCGACGTGAATCCCGCCGCCGTAAGTCGCCGCGTTGCCGGAAAATACGACGTTCTCGACCGTTCCGCGCCCGTCGACGCAAAGGCCGCCGCCGTGCGACGTCGCGACGTTGTTCGAGAGCGTCGAGTCGGTCAGCGACAGGACGCCGCTCGGTCCGTCGGAGTGAATCCCGCCGCCGTAAGTCGCCGTATTGCCGGAAATTACGCTTCCGTCGATCGACGCGACGCCGTTGACGTTGAGTCCGCCGCCGTAAGTCGGGGAGCTGTTGCCGGTAATCGTCGAGTTCGAAATCGTCGCTTCCCCGTTAATCCCGAGGCCGCCGCCTCCATAAACCGTCGCGACGTTGTCCGCGATCGTCGAGTTCGAAATCGTCGCCTTTCCGCCGGTCGCGACGCTAATTCCGCCCCCTTTCGCCGCTTCGTTTTCGCGAATTTCGCAACCGTCGATCGTCGCGACGCAGTCGGCGTAAACCCGGATCGCGCCGCCGTCCCAACCGGAACCGAACGCGGCGTTTCCGATAAACGTCGAATCGGCAAGCGTTAACGTCGCTCCAGTCGCGACGCAAAGACCGCCGCCGTCGCGCGCTTCGTTTTCGACGAAACGACAGTTCACCACCGTCGCCGGCCCGTCGGCGCAAAGACCGCCCCCGCCCCAAGAAGTCGCTCGGTTCCCAATCAGCGCGGAATCGTAAAGCGCGAGCGCGCCGGCCTCGGAGACGTAAATTCCGCCGCCGTCGCGGGCCGAACCGCCGGTAATCGTCAAACCCTTGATCGTTACCGGTTCCGCTTTCGTCCCGGCCTTAACGTTGAAACCGCGCGAACGCCCGTCGGCGTCGATCGTAACGCCGGGCGTCTCCGTCGCCGCGTCGTAAAGCGAACTCGCGTCGATCTTTAGCCCGGCGCGATTGACTTCGAGATCGGCGCCGTTCAGCGTAATCGTTTT
>JAFTUJ010000154.1 GCA_017466305.1 Thermoguttaceae bacterium | reverse complement strand
TATTTTACGCAAACTCGCTAAAGCGTCCGACTCTTTCGCTTCGTCCGCTTCGCCGAGTTTTCCCCTTTTCTTCGTTTTCTTCGTTTTTCTTTTCGCCGATCGCCGGTCGCCGTCGGAGCGTTCGACGGCGCGCTTGCGGGCTACGTTACTTGCGCTCGACGTTACTTGCGGCGCAACGCCAACTTCAGGAACTCGGCGCGCGTCTTGGCGTAATCGCGGAACGAGCCCTTCATCGCCGACGTAACGCAAAGCGAACCCGGCTTTTTGATTCCGCGAAGCGTCATGCAGGAGTGCGTCGCCTCGATCACGACGCCGACGCCGCGCGCGTTCAGCTTTTCCATCAAAAGGTTCGCGATCGTCTCCGTCATCCGCTCCTGCAGCTGCGGACGTTTCGCGACCGTCTCGACGACCCGCGCGATTTTGCTCAAACCGACGACGCGCCCTTGCGGCAGGTAACCGATATGCGCCTTCCCGACGAACGGCAGCAAGTGGTGGTCGCACATCGAATGAAAATCGACGTCCTTCACGATCACCATCGAGTCGTATTCTTCGGTGAAGAATTTTTGCAGATGCTCCGCCGGGTCTTGATGCAAGCCTTGGAACAATTCGGCGTACATCCGGGCGACGCGCTGCGGCGTCTCGATCAGCCCTTCGCGATCCGGGTCTTCGCCGATCGCGCACAAAATTTCGCGCACCGCTCGCTCGATACGCGGTTTGTCGATTTCAAAACGTTCGTTCGCTTCGCCGCTCATTTCGCGCCCTCCGTCGCCGTCGCGCTCGACTTGCTCGACTTGCGCGACTTATCCGTCTTTCCCATTTTCCGTTTTTTACGTTCGTTTTCGTTTTACGTTCGTTTTCGTTTTTACGTCCGTCAAAACTTCGGCAGTCGCCGTTCGATGAAATGCGCCAGCGCCGTCGGGTCGTCTTTCGCAATCAACGCTTCAATTTGCCCTTCCGGCAGATTGAGGTTCTTCATCGCCAACGCGACGCGTTTCCAAAGTTGAGCGCGCTTTTTCGGCGTTTCGGCCAAATAAAGTTCGGTCGTCAGCTCGCTCAACTTTTGCCGCATAATGTCCGGTTTGTTCTCATAATACCGTTTGACAATATTGTCTTGGTAAGGCGTTCGATCCATTCCTCAACCTTTGACGCGACGTTTTTCCTCCGCCGCGTTCGTTTTTATCTATTTTTCGCCGTTTAACCCGACGTTTGGCGCAACGTTCGGCGACGACGGCGCGCGATCGCGACGCGTCTCGACCGACGTTTGCAATTTATCCTTATATTATACGCTTTTTCCCCGATTTCAAAAGGGGGCGGCGCGCGATTCTTCCGACTCTCCGGCGACTCGCGCCCGCTTATCCCCGCCGTCTTGCCTATCTTTGACGCGCTTCCTATTTCCCCCAACCCGATCAACCGGAGCATTCGCCGCTTCTAAGGTAAAAAAAGAAGGCGCAAGTTCCCAGGAAATCGTTCCGGCCCCTTGTCGAAGACGTAAAAACTGTTAAAATTGATTACGTCTCGGAGTCGCGGGCGCGCTCTCCCCGCTTCTCGACCTCTCCTCGACTCGCGGCTTGAAACCGAGTCGACGCGGCGCGTTAAGCGTCGAAACATTCGCTAAAAATCGCGCGTCGTTTACCTTCGCTTCCGCGTCGGCGACGGCGCGAGCGTCCGGAACGGGCCTCGTCTCGGTCGCGACCGCTAAGACAACTGTTTAAAGGATATCGTATGAGCGAAAATCGAGAACAAAAGACTAAAGAAGAAGCGATCGAACTGCGCGGCGTCGTTACCGAAGAAGTGCGCGGCGCGTTCCGCGTTAAAATCGACGATATGGAACATTACGTTCTTTGCCGTTTGGCCGGCAAGATGCGCAAGTTCCGCATTCGCGTCGTCCCGGGCGACCGCGTCGCCGTCGAAATCAGCCCGTACGACATGGACCGCGGCCGCATCATTTACCGCGAACGTTAATCGCGGCGGCGCCTCTTTTTCGGTCGACCGTTCTTGAATCGCCTCCGTCGAGCGTTCGGCGGAGGACGTTCGACGGTTCGTTCGGTTCGCGCTTTTTTCTTTCTCGACGTTGAAAGCGTCGCGTCGTCAACGCGGTCGCTTGCGTTCGTTTTTTTCTTGCGCCGCCTCGTTTGCGCGTTTTTCTTGCGCTTTTCCGTTTTTTTTGGCGCGTTTTTCCGGCTTTTTTTGCGCGTTTTTTCTTGCTTCGCGTCCTTTTTTCCTTTCGCTATTCCCGCTATTTCCCCTTGTTTAACAACGCTTGCGCCGCGCCGCAAAGTTAAAAATCGCTCTTGACGCGACGTCAAAAATCGGTTATCGTTCGGCGATTTCATCTTTTCGACGCTCGTTTAACCGGGCGAACAAAAGTTAAACCGACTTAATTTTCGCCGACGCCTTTGTTCGGCGGCGATCTATAGTTCTCGCCGCGCCGCTTTTCGCCCGACGCGACGTTTGAAAGCTTCCAACATGAAACGTTTTTTAACGACAACGCTGATTTTAGCGACGCTCGCCGCGCCCGGTTGTTCGCGCAAAGTCCCGGAAGACCCGTTCAAGGCCGAGCAACAGCGCGTTTTGAACAACCGCGGTCGACTCGTCCTCGACCTGGCCCGCCCGGAAAATATGCACGCCGCAAAAATCGAAGGCGCGACGCTCGTTCGCGGCCTCAACGGAACCGGCGCGGACGAACCGCCGTCGACGTATCAACAACTCGTTTTACAAGACTTGCAACGCGACGTCGACCAAAAGCGCACCGCGAAAAGCCAAATCGCGTCGCTCGACACCGCGATCGTCCTTCTCGAAACGATCGTTCCGCCGGGAGCGCGCGTCGGCGATCGCCTCGACGTAACGCTCAAACTCCAACCGGGCTCCGAAGCGACGAGCGTTCAAGGCGGTTACGTTCGCGACGCCGAACTTTATCAGTACATGGCGGCGGACGTCATTCGGCGCGGTTACAAACTCGGCGTCGTCGACGGTTACGTTACGCTCGACCCGGACTTGGTCGCGAACAAGAGCCCGGTCGCTTACAAACAGGGGAAGATCGTCGGCGGCGCGGTCGTTTCGCGTTCGCGGCCGATTTGGCTTGAGTTGAAAGAAAACGAGCGTTCGCCGGGCGTCGCGAAGCAAGTCGAAGACGTTATTAACAAACGCTTTAGCTACACCAAAACCGGTTACGCCGGAAAGAAAAAGGTCGCCGAGGCGAAAGCCGGCGCGACGCGAATCAACCTCGAAGTTCCGGACGAATATCGCGACAATATCGTCCGTTACGTCAACGTCGTTTGCGCGATTTCCTTTTTTGAAACGTCCGACGAACTGAACGAACGGATCGACCGCCTCGCCGTCCAACTGTTAAATCCGGAAACGTCGGAGTTCGCGTCGATTCAACTCGAAGCGATCGGGCCGCGCAACGAAAAGGTTCTCGACGCGATTCGCAAGGGAATGACGAGTTCCGATCCGGCGGTTCGCTTCAACTCGGCGATTACGTCCGCTTATTTCAACGAGCGTTCCGACCGCCAACAAACCGCGCGAATCCTCGCCGAGTTCGCCGCGAACGACGCCGAACGCCGTCCGGCCGCCCTCG
>JAFTUJ010000014.1 GCA_017466305.1 Thermoguttaceae bacterium | reverse complement strand
GTCGTCCCGCGTCCGGCCGAGGGCGTGATCGAAGCGTTCACCGCTTGAGATAAAGCGAACGAAAAAAGTTCGCGTCGTTAGGCGAAGGCGAGAGCTTTTAACGCGACGCGGGCGATTTCGCAACGTTGGAAACAAGTTTTACACGTTTTTTAATGCGGTAAAGCGTAAGTTTTTCAGCGTGTAGGGGCGTTTTGCGCAAACGCCGGTCGAATCGAACTCGAAAAGTTGAAACGAGGAGCCAAAGCGATGAAAATTTTGGTGGCGAACTTAGGGTCGACCAGCTTCAAGTACAGTTTGTACGACATGGACGGCGAACGGCTTTTAGCGCGCGGTCGCGTCGAGCGTATCGGCGAAGCGTCGAGTCCTTGCCAAATTTCGATCGGCGACTTTAAAAAGGAAGAAAACGTTTCCGCGCCGAACCACGGCGTCGCGGTGCGCGAGTGCTTGCGTCAGTTGACCGACCCGGAAACCGGCTGTCTGCAAAGCGCGGACGAGATCGCCGGAATCGGTTTTAAAGCCGTTTTCGCTTACGGTTACACCGGCGTCCAACCGGTAACGGACGAGCTTCTCGCGGCGATGGAAGAGTTCAACGCGGTTCTTCCGGCGCACAACCCGCCTTACGTCAAGGCGATGCGCGAATTGAAGGAAAAACTTCCGGAAATTCCGCTCGTCGCGGCGTTCGAAACCGGGTTTCACGAAGAAATTCCGGCGCGCAACCGTTATTACGGCGTCCCGTTCGAATGGGCGGAAAAATACGGCGTCCGACGTTACGGTTTCCACGGCGCGAGCCATCGTTACATCGCGACCCGTTGCCGCGAGCTGTTTGGCGCCGACCGTCGAATCGTCAGTTGCCACCTCGGCGGCTCGAGTTCGATTTGCGCGATCGCCGACGGGAAAAGCCGCGCGTCGAGTATGGGCGGAAGTCCGCAAACCGGGCTCCTGAACAACAACCGTTGCGGCGACTTCGACCCGTTTTGGTGTTCGTATCTGACGAAGAAAACGGGCGTTTCGCTCGACGAACTCCTGCAAACGCTCGCGACGAAAAGCGGTTTGCTCGGCCTTAGCGGCGTTTCCGGCGATATGCGCGACCTTTCGGAAGCGCGTTCGCAAGGGAACGAACAAGCGGCGGTCGCGTTCGACGTGTTCGTCGGCGATATTCGGCGTTACCTCGGCGCGTCGTTGGTCGAACTCGGCGGTTCGGACGTTATCGTCTTTACCGGCGGCATCGGCGAACACCGCGTCGAAATTCGCGAAGCCGTTTTGGCCGGGCTCGAAGACTTGGGAATCGTTCTCGACCGCGACGCGAACGCGGCGGCGCTCGGCGTCGAAGCGAAGATCAGCGCGCCGTCGAGCCGCGTCGAAATTTGGGTCGTTCCGACGAACGAAGAAATTATCGTCGGGCGGCAAACGAAAGCGCTCCTTGAAGAGCGCGGCGCTTGATTGGCAACGATTTAGGGGCGAAGAATGTTTATTGCGAAGGTGGTCGGTTCCGTCGTCGCGACGCAAAAAACGGAGTCGATGCGCGGTTCGAAACTGCTGATGATCGAGCCTTACGTGATCGACCCGAAAACGCGCGACCGATTAATAACGACGAGCCGTTCCTTGATCGCCGTCGACGTCGTCGGCGCCGGGCAGGGACAGTACGTTCTCGTCGTGCAGGGGTCGAGCGCGCGGATGACGCCGGAAACGAAGCCGCTTCCGGTCGATTGCACGATCATTGGCGTCGTCGATACGGCGACGGTCGGCAAAACGTCCTTGCCGCTCGAATGAACGGCGATTGGCGCGAAATTTGCGGAAACAAGAGAAATTTTAACGATTTTGACGGGCGTTTAAGCGCGTTTGCCGTTAAAATCGACCAAAATAAAAGATAATTAGCGGGAACGACGATGCGACGACGACGGACGAACCGTTCGGAAGCGGAGAGCGAAGCCAAGCGGCGCGCTCGACGGCGCTTCGAGTCGGAGCGAAAGCGTTCCTTTCATCAAGGGAGCGATAATAAAATGGCGGAAATTAACGAATCGCTTGTTCGCAGCGTCTTGCAAGAAGTGTTGTCGCGTTTGGGCGACTCGGCGTCGGCGGCGAGCGCGGTCGGCGGCTCGGCTCCGAAAAGCTACGCGGGACGTTACGGCGTCTTCGACGACCCGAACGAAGCGGTCGAAGCGGCTCGCCAAGCGTTCGAAGAACTGTCGAAACGGACGCGCGCCGAACGCAAAAAGATGATCGACAAAATCCGTCGTATTTGCATCGAACAAAGCGTCGAGCTCGGCACGATGGAAATGGAAGAGACGAAAATCGGTCGTCTCGAACATAAAATCGACAAACTCCTCAACGTCGGTTACAACGCGCAAGGCGTCGAAGCGTTGTCGGCGGAAGTCTTTAGCGGCGACTACGGCCTTACCGTCGTCGAACACGCGCCGTTCGGCGTCATCGGCGCCGTTACGCCGGTTACGCACTCCCTTCCGACGATCGCGAACAACTCGATCAACATGATCGCCGCCGGCAACGCGGTCGTTTTCAACCCGCACCCGAGCGGGCGCAAGGTCGCGATCGAAGGCGTTCGCCGCTTCAACCAAGCGATTTACGCCGAACACGGAATCGACAACCTGATGGCCGCGATCGCGAACCCGACGCTCGAATCGGCCGACGTTATTTTCAAACACCCGAAAATTAACCTCCTCGTCGTTACCGGGGGCGCCGGCGTCGCGAAAGCCGCGATGTCGCAAACGAAGCGCGCCATCGTCGCCGGGCCGGGGAACCCGCCGGTCGTCGTCGACGAAACGGCCGACCTCGACCGCGCCGCGCGTTCGATCATTTTGGGCGGCGCTTACGACAACAACCTCCTTTGCTTGGCGGAAAAAGAAGTTTTCGTCGTCGAGTCCGTTTTCGACAAGATGATGGACGCGATGGAGCGCGCGGGCGCCGTCCGTTTGAACGCCGTCGAAACCGACGCGATGACCCGTCGCGGAATCGTTCAAGTCGGCGAAGGCGCCGCGAAACACGACGCGCCGAGTCGCGAATTCCTCGGGAAAGACGCCGCCGTTTTGGCCGCCGGCATCGGCAAGAGCGTCGCGAACGACGTTCCGATGTTGTTCGGCGAAACCGACTACTCGAACCCGTTCGTTCCGGTCGAGCAAATGATGCCGTTCCTCCCGTTCGTCCGTTGCCGCAACGTCGACGAAGCGATCGAACGCGCTTACGAATCGGAACACGGCTTCCGTCACACCGCGATCATTCACTCGAACAACGTCGTTAATATGACGAAGATGGGCAAGTTGCTCGACACGACGATTTTCGTCAAGAACGGCCCCAGCACCGCCGGAAACGGCGGCGGCGGCGAAGGTTACGGCTCTTACTCGATCGCGGGCCCGACCGGCGAAGGGATCACGCGTCCGCTGACGTTCACCCGTAGCCGCCGTTGCGCGTTGGTCGAAAGTTTGCACGTTTTGGGCAAATAAGGCAAGATTTTAGGGTAAAACGGAACGTTTCCGACGGTCGCGCTCCGTTTTGCGACTTGCCGCGCGTCGTTGGAAACGGCGGCGCGCGGTTTTAGCGCTCGAAGAGCGTTTTCAGGGATTAACGAAGGAAAGCGTCGCGACGATGACGATCGAAACCTTTAATTGGGG
>JAFTUJ010000153.1 GCA_017466305.1 Thermoguttaceae bacterium | reverse complement strand
TCGTCGACGTCGACGACCTCCTCGTCGTCGAAACGGACGACGCGCTCCTCGTCGCGAAAAAAGGGAACGACGCCGCCCTTCGCCGCCTCGTCGACCGCCTTAAAACGGACGGTCGCGACGCTTATCTTTAATTCGCGCGAACGCGAAGCGCGACGCTCGCCCGCCTTTTGAGCGAACGTCGCGCCGTCGAGCTTTTCCGTTTGCCGTTCCGCGTCCGCTCATCTTCGCCATATCGCCCGTTTTAACATTTTTTTAGGCGACCGGCGCGCTCTTCTCGATTCCGTACCGAAAAAATTTTCCGACTTTTTTCGTCGCCGCGCTCCGTTATTTTCCCCCTAAAAGGAGGGGCGCTTCTTGTCTATTTTACCCGACTTGTCATTTTTTTAGAAAAAGTTTCGGCGGATTTGAAGAAATTCCGGAAGAATTTCATTTATGATTCAACTATCGCGAAAGAAATGTCCGATACTACCGGCACAGCCGTTAGCAGACTGATATGGATTTTAGGTCTGCGCAACCCAATTTGGATGATTCATGTGTAAATAGAGGTGGGTACAAGACCATGTCTCGAAGCATCAAAACGATTATCGCCGGCCTTTGCCTTGCGCTGGCAACTACGTCGACCGCTTCTGCCCAAATTTCGCAGATGCGTTTGTTCTCTCCGTTCCCGGACGATCAATTCGGCGGCGGCGTTTATCAACACGAAGGTTTTTACGGCAGTATCGGCGCCGGTATTGTTAGTTTGACCCAACCGAACGATCAAATCATCGGTAGCCCGGTCGGAACTTCCGCGCAAGTCGTTACGAACGTTATCCCGGGTTCGAACAGCACGACGAACTTCACTTACGTCGCGCAAACGAACCAAATGAACACTTCCCAATTCCGCGCCGACTGGGAAACCGCGACGGAATTCACCGTCGGGAACATGATCGGTCATCACGGTTGGGAAGTTAAAGGCACCGTCGTTACGCCGCAAAAGAACGAATACGAAGGCATTTACGGCGGGATCAACATCGAAGACCCGGCGGTCGTCGACGTTAGCTCGTACGGCACGAACGGCAACTACTACATCTGGAACGGCAAAGGCTCGACGTTGATCGACCCGATCAACAGCGGCGGTTCCTATCAAATCGGTCGCCTTTGGGCCATCCGCGGGATGAACACCATCGGTTCGTCCGGTCAAGGTTACACCGACAACCAAAACAACGCCAACGACGGCGGCGACGGCGAAAACAAATACATCTTCGTCCCGATGCCGATCACCTACGAAACGTTTTCGATGCAGTCGAAGGTGAACACGTGGAGCGTCGAAGCGATGTACAACTACCGCTTCCACCCGTTCCGTCGCGGCACCCTTGAACTCCTCGCCGGTATCCGTTACACGGAATTCGACGGCACGTTCAAGTTCTTCGGTCACGCGAACACCGAAAACACGTCGAGCTACCAAATCACCGAAGTCGAAATTTTGGAAACGAGCAGCAGCGCGAACGTCGACAACGCCACGACCTCGACCTCGCAAGAGTACGGCAGCTACGACTACGAAAACAGCAGCACCGTCGGCGCCGACCTCGGTTACTCCGACTGGAACTTCGAAGCGAACAACCACATCATCGGCCCGCAAGTCGGTCTCCGCTACACGATTTCGAACAATCGTTGGCGCTTCACGGGCGAAGGTAAATACTTCGCCGGGTTCAACCGTCAAAACCTTTACGGAAACGGCACCCTCGGTCTGAAAGCGATGACCGGCGGCGAAGATGGCACCAACCTCGACCTGAGCGAAACCGGCGGCGTCCCGACGTTCGCTCCGCTCAACACCATCGCCAACTCCTTCGCTTACTCGCAACACCACGACGTTTACACCAACGGCGTCGAAGGTAAAGTCGAAGCGACCTGGAACTGGACGCAAGCGATCGGCTTCAAAGTCGGTTACCAAATGATGTACATGGACAGCATCGCTCACGCCTCGGCGATCAACAACTATCGCTTGAACGAAGACGGTTCGATCTTCGGCGTCAAGGGCGACAAGGACGATTACAACTTCGACCAATTCGTTCACGGCGTCATGTTCACCTTCGTCGTCAACCGCTAGTCGCTTCCCTCGAACGCGAACCGCTCGAACCCCGAACGGTTCGCGACGCGAAAACGGCTAACAAAGCGAAACAAAACAACGTCGCCCCAAGGCGCGCCGTCGCTCGACGACGCTTACCTCGGCGACGCTAACCGAACGATTTCCCGCCAATAGCGGATTTCGGGAAACGTCGCGATCAAAGTTGCGAACGCAAGTTCTCGGCTCAAGTCGCGTAAAAAATCCGCGACCCTCAAAATCCTCTTTTTGAGTCATCCGACGTTTTTGGAACCCGCGTTTTCCAAGTTAAGGCGTTTACGGAAAAACGCTGGGAAAACCGGTTCCGGAAACGTTAAACGCGCGGGCTCCGCAAGGTTCGCTCGCCGTCAAAGACGTCGGGACTTTTTGAGGCCAACCCTTTTCAACGCGTCGACGCTTCGCCGCAATCCGAAAACGAAGCGAAAAACGCGGCGTTCGACCGAACCGACGGTCGCGCAAACGTCGTCGAAAAGCGACGGTTCGCGCTCCTAAACAAAACGCGAATCGAAACGAAACGACGGCGCCAAGCGTTCGGACAGGCGACAAAGTCTTATCGAAGGCGGAGTTCCCGAAGTCGACAAACGCATCCTGTTTTTAACGACAGGTTTTTCACCAACGAAACAACGGCGTCCAACGACGGGTAGGTTCGACTCGTCCTACGCGGGACGCGTCCGAACCATCGGCTTAAAAAGGAGGCGCTCCAACGTCTCCTTTTTTTCGTTTCTTGCGAAAACGCTCGAATCGACCGGCGCGACCGTTACGACCGAAACGATCCGCGCGCCGAGAACTTTTTGCGGTAAATCGCGCTCGAATCGAGGAAAACGCCCCTTCCCCCGCTTGACCGCCGCCGCCAAAACGTTAAAATGGAAGCGTTGAATCGGAAGAAAACGCCGGAGGCTTTTTAGGGCGTTCTCGCTCCGATCGCCGCGTCGGACGCCGACGCGATCCCGTTCGCCGGTCTTCGCCGACTTAACGTCGGTTCGCTTCGCTCGTCGGGAACGAACGCCGCGAAGATCGCTTCCCCTTCTCCTTTTGCCGATATGAGCGCTACCCAGCCCCCGCCGTCGAGCGTTTGCGTTCGACGGTCGCGAATCCCGTTGCAAACGTCGACGACGACGTTTCTCCGGCGCCGCGAACAACGCGGCGCAAGCGCGCTTTTGCCTTGTCGCGGGCTTCTCGGTTTCGCTTGCCGTTTACGACGTTTCTCGTCGAGCGCGCCGTTTATTTTTTCTTCTTGTGTCGCGGCGCGGCGTCTTTTCGATATTGTCGTTATTATTAATGCGAAATTATCCGCTTTTTTAGCGTTTGCGGAACCGACGCGTTCTTTGCGCCGCCGTTCCGTTTCGATATTCCGTCGTTTCGACGCGTTTTCGTTCCTGAAATCCGTCGAAACGCTTACTTTGCCTCGCGTTTCCGCCGTCGACGCTCCGTTTTGTTCGGGGCGTCGTTTCGTTGGCAAGCGCGTCGCGGCGCCGTCGTTTTGGGAACCGACGCGCCGTCTAACTTAGGAGAAACTCCAACATGAGCATTCCCGAAGGTCAACATAAGCGACCTCGCCCGACTTTAAAAACCGCCGCGCTCGTCGCGCTTTTCGCGCTTCTCGCGTTCCTCGGAACGACCGCGACGAAGTCACTCGCCGTTCGCGCCGACGACCAAAACGCCGCGCCGACGCCGGAAGCCGCCGCCGTCGAAACCGCGTCCGACGCCGTTTCGACCGAAACGCCCGACGCCGCGGAAGCGGAAACCGCCGACCAACATAAGAATATCGTTCAGAAAAAATGGCTCCCGGACTTGAAGGTTCTCGTCGGCGCCCCGACGACGACGCTCGACCTCTCCGCGACGCTCGCCGAATTCTGCGAACAAGACGTTTTCGGAACGAACGGCGCGACGAAGCCGGAAGACTTGACGCTCGAACTCAAAAAAGACGGCGGCTCGGTCGCGAAAGCGCGCCTCGAAGGAACGACGCTCTACGTCGATTGGGCGGCGGAAGAACTCGGCGAAAAAGCGCTCGGCGACGCGGAAATTATGGTGCAAGCGTCGCCGAAAGACGACCCGTCGAAAGTCGCCGTCGTCGCGTTCGAAGCGGAAAGTTGGGCGCCGAATTATTGGAGCATCTTCGCGGCGGTGCTGGGCGGTCTCGGTCTCTTCCTCATCGGGATGAAGCGGATGTCGGACGGTCTGCAAGCGGTCGCCGGCGCGCGCCTTCGCCGCATCATTTCGATGTTCACGAACAACCGTTTCCTCGCGGTCGGCGTCGGTTTTATGGCGACGGTTCTCGTTCAATCGAGTTCCGCGACGACGGTCATGATTCTCGGTTTCGTCAACAGCGGCCTGATGACGCTCGCGCAAGCGGTCGGGTGCGTTATGGGAACGAACATCGGGACGACGACGACCGGTTGGCTTCTGACGTTGAACCTCGGCGCGTACGGCTTGCCGCTCATCGGCGTCGCCGGTTTCGTTTATCTTTTGACGAAAAACGAGAAAATTTGCAACCTCGCGGCCTGCGCGCTCGGGATCGGGTTGATTTTCTTCGGCTTGAAGACGATGGGCGCCGCGCTCGCGCCGCTTCCGGACATTCCGGCGTTCAGCGAATTTATGCAGTCGTTCGAAGCGACGAATCTTTGGGGCGCGTTCAAATGCGTCTTGGTCGGTTGCGTTACGACGATGCTCGTTCAATCGTCGGCGGCGACGATCGGGATCACGATGACGCTGACGGCGCTCGGCGCGATCGACTTCCACGCCGCGGCGGCGCTGGTTTTGGGCGAATAT
>JAFTUJ010000013.1 GCA_017466305.1 Thermoguttaceae bacterium | reverse complement strand
CCTTTTTACTCGTTTTTTCGTTTGGTTAAAAAAGAAACGCCGCCCGAATCCGAGCGGCTTTCGTCGAGCGTTTATCGCCCCGCGACGCGCTTCGTCAAACCGTCGCCGCGTCGCGAGCTTTCAAAACGCCGTTATTGGAGGTCGGTTTCGCCGGCTTGGACGGTTCCCATCGCGCCCCAAACGCCGAACGGGCTCTTGCCGCTGAATTCTTTACCGTGCGACGCGCTCGTCGTGGAGTAACCGGAACCGTTGACGTTCGCGTCCATATCGCCGCAGTCGATCGTTTCGCTAACGAAACGAACCGAACCGTCGACCATCGCCGCGTTGACGCCGCCGCTGTGGTTGCTCGACGCGGAGCAAATCCCGAAGCCCCAACCGCTTTGACCGTTTCCGCTCCCGTAGTTGCGAGCGTTCGGCGAGTTCGGCGGCATAATCGTTTGGAAACCGGTAACGCTGACGTTCCCGTCGGCGAAGTTTTGACCGCGTTCGAACGTCGCGGCGGTTCCGTCGAAGATCGTGCGGTCGGTCGCGTTGACTTTGTTCAAAATGTTGCGCGGAACGACGACTTCGGCGCTGCCGAGAACCATAACGCCGCCCTTAACTTTGTTCGTCCCTTGCGTCGCGCCGCAAACCGTTTCCGAATAGGCGACCGTGTTCGACGTGCCGTCGGTGATCGAACTCATCGTGCGCGTAACGACCGTGCGTTTGGCCGCGTCGTTGTAGCTCGTCGGAACGAAAATACCGCCCGGATAGAAGCCGCGCGACGTCATCGCCGATTCGTCCGATTGGCAAATGGAGTCGCCCCAAGAGCCGACGTAGTTCGTTTTCGAGACGTTGCCGACCCAGCTCGACGTTTGTTTCGAGTTCCCGTCGGACCGGCAAAGGAGGTGCGTGAAGGTCGCGTTGTACGCTTGTCCGTCGTTATGTTGCGCGTTCGGAACGCCCTTCGAAATAATGTCGTTGTAGAACGCCGATTGTTCCGTGTACGGCATCAGCCAGAAGAGGTGGCTCGCGTAGTTGTAGCAAACGACCGACCCGCCGCCGCGCGCCGGCGGGAACGAGTTGTGCGCGTCGTGGTACATTTGGCACGACAGTTGCAGTTGTTTCAGTTGGTTCGTGCATTGCATGCGACGGGCCGCTTCGCGCGCCGCTTGGACCGCCGGGAGAAGAAGCCCGATCAAAATCCCGATGATCGCGATGACGACCAACAACTCGACGAGAGTGAAGCCGCTTTTGTTCGTTTTGGAAACGCTCATTTTACCTATTTCCCCAATTTTCGCGCTTTTCGCGCAACCGATAAAAAAAACAATATCGCGCCGCGCCGGTTTTATCGACGCCGCTTCGCCAAACCGCCTATTTTAACGCGCTTAAACGTTCGCGTCAAGCGGTTTACGTCTATTATACGCTCGGCGGAGCCTAAAAGTTCCGACGTCGCGACATTTTGCGAAATTTTGCGATATTTTCTCCGTTTCAACGCGAACGGGCCGCTAAAAAATAGCCGCGTCGAAGTTGAACGTCATTATACCGCGCCGCCTCGAAACCGCAACGGGGGGGCGCGCCTTTTTACGACAAAATGTCGCCCAACGATATTGAAAAAAACGCCGCCGCTCGAAAAGCTCGAACGACGGCGTTTCGTTAACCGGCTCGCTTAGCGCGAGTCAAGTCTCCGCGTCAGTTGTATTTGCCGCAGCAGTTCTTGTACTTTTTCCCGCTGCCGCACGGACACGGGTCGTTTCGCCCGACGCGCGGTTCTTTGTTGCGAATCGTTTCGACCTTTTGGCCTTTGCTCGCTTCGATCGCTTCCTCTTGCGCGACGCGCTCGGCGTCGATTTCGGCGGTCGCCGACTGCGCGGCGGGTCGCGTTTCTCGCATCGTCGTCCCGGCGGACCAAACGGAGCCGATAAAGTTCTCGTCGAGCTGTTCGACGCGGTAAACGTAATCGGTAACGCGTTCGAAGACGCCGTTCCACATCGCGTCGAAGATGCGCATCCCCTCGCGTTTGTACTCGACTTTCGGGTCGACTTGCGCGTATCCGCGGAACCCGACGCTCGCCTTGAGGTGGTCCATCGCCATCAAGTGTTCTTTCCAAGCGCCGTCCAAAATGCCGAGAATCAACGACCGCTCGACCTTGCGCATTTCCGGATTGAACTCGTTTTCGATGATCGACTCGACGCGGTTCTCCAAGAGCAAAACGTCCCAATCGGCGAGTTCCTCGACGGTCAGCGCTTGCCCGAATTCTCCGTTGAGCCAATCGCAAAGCGACTTCAACTCCGGCGCGTCGCGGCGAATCTTGCGGATATCGCTCGACGTAATTCGTTCGTTGCGGGCGATTTTTTCCTCGCGCTTTTCCCGGATTTTCTCGACTTCGACGTTTTCGTCGGAGAAGAGTTTCGTCAAACGCTTCCGCATTTCGACGCGGTACGGCTCCGCTTTTTTCCGACGCGGCGCGACTGATCGCGAAGAGCGTTTCCTCGATTTCGCGTCGCTGTTTGTTTTTCAGCTCTTCGAGATCGAGCGCGACGCCGAAACGACGCGCGGCCCAGTCGGCGACGCCTTCGCGGTCGTACCGTTTGCCGTTTTGATCTTGAACGGTGAAGTGCGTCAAACCGGCCAAGACCGGGAAGCGCGCCTCGCGTTCGCGATAACCTTGAATCGCTTTGTCGCGAGCGAGTTTGCGGAAGTCCGCCGTTTCGAGCTTCGTCGCTTCGTTTTCGTCGATCTCGATTCCGAATTTATCGCGGAGCCAACGGCAAGCGGTGCGGACTCCGTAATCGGCCCCCAAGAGCGGGTCGCCGGCGTCGAGGTTCGCGGCGTCGCAGAACTTCTCCGCTTTTTCGATGAGGAAATCGGCGACGCCGTCGCGCCCGATTTTCTTCAAATCGACGTCGCGCACGCCGGCGTTCCAACGCGCGTTCGCGGCTTTCGCCAACGCTTGCCAGTTCCATTCTTCTTCCGGCGCGTCGTCGGAAAGGTTTTCGTCGACGGCGTCGAGGGCGTACGTCGCCGACATTCGGCGCGCGTGATCGATCGCGTATTCGTTCGCCATTTTCGCGTCCATTCCGCGGAACTGCTTCGCTTCGAACTCGACGTTCAAGACGTGCGAAACGTAAGCGGCGTAAGCGGCGGCCCCGTAAGTCGGCGCCAAGAATTCCGACAGGTAACGCTCGAGTTGCGCGTCGATCATTTCTTCGACGAAGTCCTTCGTGTTCCCGCCGTCGAGGATGCGTTGACGGTACGAGTAGACGCGCTTGCGCTGCATGTCCATGACTTCGTCGTACTCGAGGAGGCTTTTCCGGGTGTCGAAGTGGCGTTCTTCGATCTTCTTTTGCGCTCCTTCGATGCGGCGCGTTACCATCTTGCTCTCGATCGCTTGACCGTCCTCCATCCCGAGTCGGGTCAGCATATTCTTGACCCAATCTCCGGCGAAGATGCGCACCAAGTCGTCTTCGAGCGACAAGAAGAAGCGCGCGATCCCGGGGTCGCCCTGACGCCCGCACCGCCCGACGAGCTGCAAGTCGATGCGGCGCGCTTCGTGTCGTTCGGTGCCGATGATGTGCAACCCGCCGAGTTCGCGAACTTTTTGCCCTTCGGCCTTCATTTGCTCGCGATTTTCGATTTCGTTGACGAGCGCGACCCATTCGTCTTGCGGCACGTCGAGACGCGTCGGGTACTTCGTTTGGAAAATCGACCAAGCGAGGGTTTCCGGGTTCCCGCCGAGGATGATGTCCGTCCCGCGCCCGGCCATGTTCGTCGCGATCGTAACGGCGTTCATACGCCCGGCTTGCGCGACGATTTCCGCTTCGCGCCCAATGTTTTCCGGTCGAGCGTTCAAGACTTGGTGTTTGACGCCGCGACGGTTCAACATGCCGGAAATAAGTTCGCTCTTTTGAATCGAAACCGTCCCGACGAGAATCGGGCGCCCTTTATATTCGATATCGACGATTTCGGCGCGCGGAACTTTAAGAACGTCTTTCGTTCCCTTGGCGACGAACTCGACGATTTCGTCCGATTCCTTCTGGATCGTCCCGAACGCTTCCTCGCCGTTTTTGAGGATAAGGACGTCCCACTTGTGAACGCGTTCGATTTCGTCGACGACGGCCTTGTATTTTTCCGCTTCGGTGCGGTAAATCAAGTCCGGCTTGCAGATGCGTTGAACCGGGCGGTTCGGCGGAATCGCGAGAACGTCGAGTTTGTAAATTTTCCAGAACTCGCTCGCTTCGGTCATCGCGGTCCCGGTCATCCCGCCGATTTTGTCGTAAAGTTTGAAGAAGTTTTGCAGCGTGATCGTCGCCAACGTGCGGTTTTCTTCCTTAACGCGAACGCCTTCCTTCGCTTCGACCGCTTGGTGCAGACCGTCGCTCCAGGTGCGCCCTTCCATCAAGCGACCGGTGAAGTCGTCGACGATGACGATTTCGCCGTCTTTGACGACGTAGTTGACGTCGCGCTTGTACAGGTAACGCGCTTTCAAGGCGTTGTCGATCAAGTGCGGCCAGTGCATGGTCCCGACCGTGTAGAAGCTCTCGACGCCGGCCAAGCGTTCGGCGCGGCGGACGCCTTCGTCGGTCAGGTTCGTCGTGTGATCTTTTTCGTCGACCTTAAAGTCGACGTCTTTCACCAGCTGCGCCGCGAGGCGGTCGGCGGCGATGTATTTCGACAAGTCGTCGCGCGCCGAACCGGCGATAATAAGCGGCGTCCGCGCTTCGTCGATAAGGATGTTGTCGACTTCGTCGATGATGGCGTAATGCAAGCGCCCTTGCGACTGTTGCGCGTCCGGCGGGAAATTCGAGTCGGCGCGGCGAGCGTAACGCATGTTGTCGCGCAGGTAGTCGAACCCGAACTCGTTGTTCGTGCCGTACGTAATGTCGCAAGAATAAGCCTTTTGGCGGTCGGCGGTCGACATGTTGCTCTGAATCGAGCCGACCGTCAATCCAAGCGACATGTAGAGCGGCCCCATCCACTCCATGTCGCGGCGCGCCAAATAGTCGTTGACCGTAACGACGTGAACGCCCTT
>JAFTUJ010000152.1 GCA_017466305.1 Thermoguttaceae bacterium | reverse complement strand
TGAACGACGGCGGTTGGCGTTACCTTTACCCGGGCGACGTCGGGTTCCATCCGAACGCGCCGGGGGACACGTCGGTTCTCGGTTGGCAGTTGATGGCGCTGAAATCGGGCGTTTCCGCCGGTTTTGCGCTCAAACCGTCGATCGCTTACCGCGTCGGTAACTTCCTCGACTCGATCATGGAGGAAAATGGACGCTCTTATCGTTACATTAAAATAATTGAAGAGCCGGTTTCGAAACGCTGGGGGACGACCGCCGTCGGCGTGTTGGCGCGCGAGTACGTCGGCGCGACGCCCGGAACGCCGGTTCTCGACGCCGGAGCGGAGCAGATCGCCGACTGGATCGACGACGCGAATTCGATTTGGAAAAAAGCCGCCAAAGGGGAGCGAGGCGAGCGCGGGAAGACCTATTTTCGCGACGATCGTTTTATCCATAACCTCTATTTTTCCTATTATGCCGCGCTTGCGCTCCATCATTACGGCGGGGAGCTTTGGAGCGAACGGTTCGCGAAGTTGCGCGATTTTTTGGTCGCGACGCAAGTTCGCGGCGGCGGGCTCTCGGCGGCGGTCGGCGTCGACGATTGCGAACGCGGAAGTTGGCTCTTTTATGACGTATACATGAACGACGGCGGGCGGCTTCTCAACACCGCGCTGGCGATTTTGATTCTTGAAACGCCGTACCGTTATCTGCCGATGTATCAATAATCGACTTTGCCAATTGGCGACGCGGTTGCGTTTCGGGCTTTGAGGCGTCCCGAAAAAACGCCGACGCGAACGTCGGAGGGAACGGACGGTCTTAGAACGCCCGATTGGATAATTGGGGCGGTTTGGCTTGTTGAGTTGACTTGGGCGATTAGGGAGATTTAGGCGACTTAAGCGGCTTGTTTGGTTTGGAAGCTTGTTTGATTTAGGAAGCTTGTTTGGTTTAGGAAGCTTGTTTGGTTTAGGCGGTTTGACGAAACGTCGCGTCGAGCGGAGCGTTGCCAACGCGGAAAGCGAACGGCGTCGGCGACGCGCGGCGCCGCGACGGGAAAATTGCGTCGAGTCCCTTAAAAACGAAGAAAGCGACTTTAACGGTTTTAGCGGTTGCGCCGATTTTTTCACAAAATAGGGGAAAATGAGCAAATTGTCGGTAAAAAAGTTGAAGAACGCGCGTTGGAACGCCGACGTCAATTAATGACCGCCCCTTGTTTAACGGCGGTTGATTTTTGACTTTTAAAAGATAAATCGTTTGAAACGAGAATATTGCGATGATTAAAATGTTGCAAACCTTGAAGTGGAGCGCGTTTGCGTTGGGCGTTTGGGCGTCGTTTGGAGCGACGGCGGTTTTTTCCTCCGTTCTTTGCGCCGCGGAGGGAAAGGTCGAAATTAAAAACGCTTGGAACGAAGGGCGATATCTTGCGTTTCAAGAAACGAACGTTTCTTACGTCGAGCAACACGAGCGCGCGGTTTTGGCGCGAACTCAAACGCGAGCGGCGTTCGACTGGCAAGTTGTCGCCGAACCGTTGCGAGCCGACGGGGTTCGAACGCTGAAATTGAAGGCGAAGCGCGTTATGATTCGTCTGCAAAGCGACGGCGCCGATCTCGTCTATTACGACAGCGACAACCTGTTGCGCGGCGACGAACTGATGAAAGACGTTTTCGCGAAGTTGATGAAAAGCGAGTTTACCGTCGAGCTTAAAGACGGAAAAATCGTTAAAGCGGACGGATGCGACGCGTTTGCGAAGTCGCTTCCGACCGGCGCGACCGACGACGAAAAGTACTTTATCGAACATATTCGAACCGTCGTCGCGAAGGAAAATCTCGCGCAAATTTTTGAGCCGCTTAGTTATCCGCTTCCGACGCAACCGGTGGGGAGCGGCGATCGTTGGACGACCGAAACGCCGTTTACTCTTCCGGCGCTCGGCGAGAAGAAAATGGTCTTGGATTGCGAACTGAAAGCGTTGGGAAATCGCGAGCCGAAAGCGAACGTCGCCGCGGAGGCGATTCTCGACGTCGATTTGACCGCCGGCGCCAGCGCGACGATTAAAATCGAAATCGACGGAAAATACGACTTGACGGACGGCGTCGCCAACGACTTTACTTCGCGCGCAACCGTAAATTTGGAACTTCCGCGAAAAAATAAGGCGGGCGACGAGATTCTGGTGAAAGCGATCGGCGTAATTCGCAATAAATTAACGGTTGTTAAACGCTAGGGCGGTTGTCAAACGTTAGATTTAAGGTAAAATAGAAAGAACGAACGTCGTTGCGAGGACGAAGGTTCTCGTCGCCGGCGCGCGATCGTCGCGGTCGCGCGCTTTCGCGCTATTAATAAACGAGAGAAAGGAAGTAACGAGGTAGTCATGAACGATCCGATTCCGATGACTCGCGAAGGATACGCTCGTCTTAAAAAAGAGATCGAACGTCTTGAAAACGAAGAAATGCCGCCGATTCTGGAGCGTCTCGCTAACGCGCGCGCCGAGGGCGACTTGAAGGAAAACGCCGAGTATCACGGCGCTCGCGAAAGCCAAGGGCTCTTGCAAGCGAAGATTAACGACTTGAAAAGCCGCATTGGGCGCGCGCAAATCATCGAGCCGTCGACGATTCCGCAGGACGAGATTCGCTTTGGCGCGACGATCGTCGTTAAGCGTTTGAAGGACGGAAAAACGTTGAAGTACACTCTTGTCGGCGCGGGCGAAGAAGACTTCGATTCCGGGAAGATTCTTTGCACCTGTCCGCTGGCGCAGGGGTTCCTCGGCAAAAAGGTCGGCGACGTCGCCGAAGTGAAAGTGCCGGTTGGCTTGATTAAGTTT
>JAFTUJ010000151.1 GCA_017466305.1 Thermoguttaceae bacterium | reverse complement strand
GACGATTCCGGCGGCGTCGAGCGCGACCGGAGTCGCGTTCTCCAACTCGGCTTCGCTCGCTGCGAAACGGTAAACGTAAGACGTCGCGTTCGGAACGGCGCCCACCGCGAAGTCGAGCGTCGTCGTTCCGATCGTTTCGACGGAAACGGGAGGCGCCGGCAAGTCGACGCCTTCGGTCGTCGCGGCGACCGTCGGCGACCATTCGGAGTCGAGGTAAGCCCCGCCGCCGATCGCCTTCGTTTGGAAGTAGTACGTTTCGCCCGGCGTCAACCCGGAAATATCGAACACGCCCGCTTCCGCGACGTTTACTTCCGTCGCGTTCGAGAAATCGGGGTTCGTCGAATAACGGTAGACGTACGACTTCGCGTTCGGAACCGCGTCGAAGGAGAGTTCGAGCGTCGTTTCTTCGTCCGTCAGCGCGACGCCGGGCGTCGGCGCGACCAAAACGGCTTTTTCGGTCGTCGCGTAGGTCGAGTTCCACGGCGAATCGAGGTAGAGGCCGGTCCCGACGGCGTAAGCGCGGAAGTAGTACCGCGTATACGGTTGCAGCCCGGAAATCGTCAGCATGCCGGACGTCGCGAGTTCGCCGCGCGTCGCGTTCGAGAAGTCCGGGTTCGCCGAATATTCGTAAACGTACCCGACGGCGTTCTCAACTTCGCCGATCGAGAACGCGATTTCGGTCGCACTCGTCGCTTCGGCGGAAACGGCCGGTTCGTCGAGCGTGTAAACGACCGCGGTAACGTCGGCGACGTCGGACCATTCCGAAACGTTCGACAACTCGACTTCGGCGCGGACGCGAACGTGATACGTCGTATTCGGCTCGATATTGGCAAGCGTCGTCGAGGAAACGTTTTCCGCGGTTTGCGCAACCCAACTCCAGTTTTCGCCGTCCGTCGAAATCTCGACGCGGAACCCGAGTTCGTTGTACGACTTGTCGTCCCAAGAGACGACGACGGTTTTCTCGGCGAGGTTGTAGTCGCTGAAACGGACGTTTTCCGGACGGGCGATCGCTTCGTAGCGCGGCGTCGACGCATATTCCAAGGCGCCGATATCGATACGGGCGCCGGCGACGCGGTTATAGCGAATGAAGTCGGCTTCGATCGTTCGACCGTAATAGTCTTTCGCGTACTCGACGTTCCCGGCGTCGATCGCGGGCGAACCTTCGGCCAACGCGTATTTCACGCCGTTCGTCTCGGTAAAGAGCGGTTGCGAGCTATCGTAGGTAATATTGCCGGAGGACGAGCTTTTCCAGGAAGTAAAGGAAGAAAGGTTGTTCCACCCGTACACGCTGGCTCTACTTCCGCCGAGTTCGATATCGACGTCGCCGACGTTTTCCGCGATGATCGAGTTGTAAATGTAGACGTTCAAAGTCCCGGCGTTCGAGTTCGCGAAGAGCCCGGCGCCGCGCTTGAACCCCCAGTTGTTCCCGGTAATTTTGTTGCCGGCGATCGTCGAGTTCACGACCGTCAGACTCCCGGAGTCGACGTTGGGCCCGCCGCCGTCGCTGCACTTGTCGTTTTCGTAAACGGCGCCGTTTTCAACGACCAAGCTGTTCGACAAATAAACGGAGCCGCCGGCGACGAAGAACGCGCCGCCGTACGCCGCGCTGTTCCCGGAGTAGAGCGTGTTGAACGAACGGAAGACGCCGCCGTCCGAGCTGACCGCGCCGCCGCCCCCGGAATACCCGTCGCTTCCCGCCATCTTGATCGTGTTGCCGCGGAAATAGCAGCTGATCACTTCGACGAAACCGTCGAAAACGCGAATCGCGCCGCCGTGGTCTTCGCCGCCGTTGTTGTTCTCGAAAATCGTGTCGTAGGCGCGGAGTTCGCCGGAAACCACGATCGCGCCGCCCCCTTCGATCGCCGTCGAGTTCGAAATAACGCACATTTCGAGCGTAAGGGCCCCGTGCGCCGGAACGTGAATCGCGCCGCCGTGAACGTAATTGTCGTCGTTGTTTTGCAACGAGCCGTTCGTCATGTGAACGCCGATAATTTTGAGTTCGACCTTTTGGTCCGGCGCGTTTTCCAATTCTTCGTCGGTCAATTCCGCGATATTGAAAACGCGGTCGACAAAGTTCGCGTCGATCGTCAGGCCCGTATGGTCTTGGTCGTGAATGAGCCCTTCGAGGTCTTCAAAACGGTAGAGGTCGTACGCGTCGATCGTTAGGTCTTTGTCGATAGCGATTTCGCCTTGCGTCAACGTAATCGTCGCGCCTTTCAGCGACGGGTCGAACTTGATCGTGTCGCCGGCTTGCGCTTTTTCGATGATTTTGCGGAGCGTTCCTTCGCCGCCGTCGTCGAGATTCGACGTAACGAACCAAGTTTGCGCTTCTTCCGCGGTCGTTTCGACTTCGGCGGCGGAGAAGGCGGCGGTCAGGTCGATCGGCGCGTTTTCGTTAAGCGTCGCGACCATTTCCGCGGCGAGGGCGGCGTCGGCTTGCGCGGCGTCGTTCCAGGTCGTCGCCGACAAGAGTTCGCGGTTTTCCAATTGTTCGAGTCGCAACGTTCGTTTTTTCAACATGTTCCGTTTCATCGTGCTTTTCCTTTTTTACAACCGTTTGCAATCGTTTTCTTGCGCGGGGAGCAATCGTCCCGACCGCCTTGTCGGGCCGCGACTTCATTTTCCTTTAAGCTAATCCCAGCGTTACAATACTTTAAATCAACTGGCGGGGACGCGATTTTCGCGTCTAAACATTTACGTTAATCGGAGGGGACGCAATTTTCGCGTCTAAACATTTACGTTAATCGATGGGGACGCAATTTTCGCGTCTAAACATTTACGTTAATCGG
>JAFTUJ010000150.1 GCA_017466305.1 Thermoguttaceae bacterium | reverse complement strand
CGCCCCCCGACGGCGTTTCCGTCGCAAGACGCGTAAACGCTTCCCCCAGCTTAGCTTAACTCGTTTCGAGCGTTCCCCCAAATCGGACGCTCCCCCATTAATATTAATAAGGAGAAGCCTTCAATGGCGACGAAAGAAGAAATTTTTGAAGCGGTCGCGGAAATCTTGGTCGATTCCTTGGGCGCCGAAGAAGACGAAGTTACCCTCGAAGCGACCCTCGTCGACGACCTCGGCGCCGAGTCGATCGACTTGCTCGAAATCGTCTTCAACCTCGAAAAAGCGTTCAACGTTAAAATCGACCGCAGCGAACTCATTCCGGAAGACCTCTTCTCGAACGCGGAATACGTCGTCGACGGCAAACTTACCCCGGCCGGCCTCGCGATTCTTGAAGAACGCCTCCCGAACGCCAACCTCGACGCGTTCAAACAAAACCCGATGGTTCAAAACATCGCGAAAATTTTGACCGTCGCCGACCTCTGCGGCGTCGTCGAACAAAAGTTGGCCTAATTCGGCTAAATTTGACAAACCTTAATCCCGGTTCGCTCCCTCGACTCGACGGCGCGAACCGAGATTTTGCGCGTTTTGCCCACTTCGCCTAAATTCGCATCGCGTTAACGCTCGACGAAACGCTCTTCGTCGAGACCGTTCGACGCCTCGACGCGCCGTTTAGCGTCGGAATCGAATCGCGGCGACCAAAATAACAAGCGAAAACAACGCATGAACTGGTATTGGATCGATCGGTTTACCGTCTTTGAAAGCGGAAAAAGAGCTTGCGCCCTGAAAACTATCACGCGAGCGGAAGGTCATTTGCGCGACCATTTCCCCTTCCACCCGATCGCGCCCGCTTCGCTGATCGTCGAAGGTTTGGCGCAAACCGCCGGTTTGACCGTCAACGAAGCGACCCGTTTCGAAAAAAAAGTCGTTCTCGGCAAAATCCCCAAACTGACCTTTTTTGAAACGGAAATCGTCCCCGGCGACGTCCTCGAATACGAAGCCGTTATCGATTATATCAACGACGAAGGTTCGATGGCGACCGTCGCCGTTCGTCGCGACGGCGAAAAAATCGCCGAAGGCGTCCTCGTTTTCGCTCACCTCGGCGACGAATTTAACAACAAACGCCAGTTCGCCGAAGGAGACCTGGAAGACCTCGTGCGCGCTTACGGCATGTACGACGTCGGAGTCGACGCCGACGGTCAACCCCTTCGCGACCCCTCCCTCGCTTAAAACGTTTCAACGTTCCCTCCCCCCTCGTTAAACGGTTCGCCCTTTTCGCCGACCGTCAACAACGCTTCGCTCGGCGCGCTTCCCCTCCGTCGCGCGCCCGCCGTCGAAGCGCCGTTTGTTCCAGCGCGTTCGCGACGTCCGCCGACAAGCGAACGTTAAGCTTTGCTATAAAAGGATTTCCAACACATGAATCGTCGAGTTGTCGTTACGGGTATTGGTCTGGTTACGCCGCTGGGCGCCGACGTCGAAACGGTTTGGCGTCGCTTGCTGAACGGCGAATCGGGCGTCGGTCGCATCACCTTGTTCGACGCGTCGAACTTCGCGACGCAAATCGCCGCCGAAGTGAAAGATTGGGATATCTCCGCGATCGGCGAAAATCCCGACGATTGGAAACTGCAAGACCGACATACGAAATTCGCCGTCGGCGCCGGTTATCAAGCGATGAAAGACGCCGGTCTCCTCGGCGACGACGGAACCAATCTCGACCCCGAACGCTTCGGCGTTTACACCGGCGCCGGCGAAGGCGCCCAAAACTTCGACGATTTCGCCGCGATGATGCTCGCCGGTCTCGGCGAAAACGGCGAACTCGACGAAGCGAAGTTCATCGAAAAAGGGCTCGAAATCCTCGACCCGGTTCGCGAACTCGAACAAGAGCCGAATATGCCCGCCGCCCACTTGGCCGCCTACTTCGGCGCCAAAGGCCCAAACGTCAACTGCCTCACCGCCTGCGCCGCGAGCGCGCAAGCGATCGGCGAAGCGACCGAACTCATCCGTCGCGACGAAGCCGACGTGATGCTCGCCGGCGGAGCGCACTCGATGATTCACCCGTTCGGCGTTACCGGCTTCAACCTCCTCACCGCGCTCAGCACGTCGAACGACGAGCCGGAAAAAGCGTCGCGCCCGTTCGACAAACGACGCAACGGTTTCATCCTCGGCGAAGGCGCCGGCGTCCTTGTTCTCGAAGAACTCGAACACGCGAAAAAACGCGGCGCGAAAATTTACGGCGAAATCGCCGGGTACGGCGCGACCTCCGACGCTTACCGCATCACCGACATTCACCCGGACGGTCGCGGCGCCATCAGCTGCATGAAGCTCGCCCTCGAAGACGCCGGCGTCGCCCCGGAAGAAGTCGACTACATCAACGCGCACGGCACCAGCACCAGCGTCAACGACCGCGTCGAATCCCTTTCGATTCGCGAAGTTTTCGGTTCCCGCGCTTATCAAATTCCGGTCTCCAGCACCAAGAGCATGACCGGGCACCTCATCGCCGCCGCCGGCGCGACCGAGTGCATTTACAGCCTCCTCGCGATTCGCGACAACGTCGCGCCGCCGACGATCAACTTCGAAGTTCGCGACCCCGATTGCGACCTCGATTACGTCCCGAACGTCGCGCGCCAAGTGAAAATCGACGTCGCGATGAGCAACAGTTTCGGCTTCGGCGGACAAGACGTTTCGCTCGTCGTTCGTCGTTACGTCGACTAAGCGCCCTCCCATCTTTCCCAAATTTCGCCGTTTATCTCGACTTAGGCGGCGTTTGACCGACGACGGACGTTTCGACGTTCGTCGTTTTTCTTTTTGGAACGCGCCGTTCGAACGCTCGATCAGTCCGACCGTCCGACGGCGCCCGCGAGACGTCAAAAATGAAAAAATTCTTTATCGCCGGATTGATGCAAGGCTCGATCGTCGAAGAGGCGATTCACTCGCAAGAT
>JAFTUJ010000149.1 GCA_017466305.1 Thermoguttaceae bacterium | reverse complement strand
GACGAAGGCGCGGCGTTGGGGCGCTTATTAATAATAACGACAAAACAGCCCGTCGCGGCGCTTTTTTTGCGTTTTTGGGGGAAAATAACGGGGGTTGGGGGATTTTTTCGCGCAATTTTTTCGGAAACGCTTCTCTAAGGGGGTTGAGGAAAGCGTTGCAACGTGCAAAAATAGAGTTGTAAACGGCTTTGCGTTCGCTTTTCGAACCGACGCGCGGCCTAACGCGGCGTCGAAGCGCCGTTGCGAGATTCAAACGAAGGAGTTTAGCTAAAATGCGTAAAATGGTTAAAATGAACGGAAGAGTCGAAGCGTCGATTTGCGTGTCGCGGGGGCGACAATCGCGTTCGACTCGGCGTTGGTCGACGGCGTTTTTAGCGGTCGCGCTCGGTTTGGCGACGCTTGGCGCGTCGGCGTCGTTCGTCGCGTCGACGCTTCAAGCGGACGAGCCGCGCGAGTGGAAGGGGCGATTCGGCGCGACGGTCGCAACGGGAACGCTCGACGTGGAACGAACGGACGCGGAATTGGTCGCCGCGAACGCCGCCGACGCCGACGTAACGAAGCCGAAGACGGTCTATTTTCGCGACGAATCCGGAAAGTTAGTCAAATATAATTACGCGTGGTTGAGTCCCGCCGACCGAGCGGAAGTCGACTTTGCGCTGGGTTTGGCGGCGGCGACGGTCGAGGAGACGGACGCGGACGACGTTGGCCTTCCCGCCGCCGAAGCCCCCGCGGACGAACCCGCCGAGGTCGCGTCTTCGCAACAAGCGACGGTAACGTTAGTAGACGGAAAACCGGTTTTGCTCCTGTCGGGGGGCGCGTCGTCGGCGGGCGTTTCGGCGGAGAACTCCGAGGTCGCTTGGGACGCGAATCCGGCGGCTGGGACGCGCAAAGTGTTAACGGTCGACGGCGTGGAGTACGCGTTCCGTTATTGCCCGGCGGGAACGTTTACGATGGGGTGCCCGGAAAGCGAACGCGCGGGGCTTGAGTATGTCGACGACGAAGCTCCGCAACACGAGGTAACGTTGACGCGCGGTTTCTGGACGCTTGAAACGGAAGTAACGCAAGCGATGTACGAAGCGACGACCGGCGCGAATCCGAGTAGGTTTTCGGCGTCGGGCGACGGTTCGGACTCCGTCGCCAGTTTGGATACGTCGCGTTTCCCAGTGGAAAACGTTAGTTGGAATGACGCGCAAAAATTTATCGCCAAGCTTAACGCCGGCGGTTTCGCGCCGGACGGTTTCGTGTTCCGGCTCCCAACCGAGGCGGAGTGGGAATACGCGTGCCGGGCGGGAACGGATACGCCGTATTTCTGGGGGGCGACGTTGAACGGCGATAAAGCGAACTGCAACGGGAACCATCCTTACGGAACGACGACGGAAGGCGCGTATTTAGGACGTACGACCGCGGTCGGTAGTTACGATGCGAACGGTTGGGGGTTGCGCGACATGCACGGCAACGTGTGTGAGTGGTGCTCCGATTGGTTAGGCGATTACGCTTCGGACTCGCAAACGGATCCAACGGGGCCGAAGTCGGGCTTGGCCCGGATTTTGCGCGGCGGTTGCTGGTTCAACGGCGCCAAGCTCTGCCGGTCGGCCTACCGGAACTACAACGACCCGACGAATCGGTACTATGCCTACGGGTTCCGTCTCGTTTTAGGTCGTGAGCTAAGTAGAGCGTTGCAGGAGTGGAAAACTTCGGCGGAAACAATTGCTTCCGATGAGCCGACGTCGTTTGTTACCGTTCCTGTTTCGACGTACTTTAAAGCGCAAGAAATGGCGGTTTTCCGAATGCAGATTCCAGCGGCGATGAACCTCTTCCAAGCGAGCGAGGGCCGTTATCCGAACTCCGAAGAAGAGTTTAGGACGAAGATTATTAAGGCGAACCAAATCGTTCTGCCGAAGCTCCCGGAAGGCGACGTTTACTTTTATGACGTCCAAGCGCGCGAGTTGAAGATTCGCTCGAAGAAGCCGAACTGACCGAAACCGACCGACGCTAACGTCGAGAAACCGCCGCGACGATTCGCACTTTTGCGCCGTCTCGTCGGTTTGAGAAACGTTGAACGTTCGCGGTTATTTCGCTTATTTCGCGGGTTCGGCTTTCGCCGCTTTCGCGCCCTTCGCCTTCGCGAAGAGCCAAACGAGCGAACCGACCGCCGCGACCAAAAGCGGAATCGCGATCAACGGACGGAACCAAAGCCAAGCGATCGCGATCGTCGTCAGCGAACCGCAAAGAGCGAGCGCGAACGAAACGAGACCCGTCCCGAGCGCGACGAGCGAACCGAGGAACGGAACGATATCGGCGAGAACGTCGAGCGGTTTGAAAATCGCGCTAAAACCGGCGCACATCAGGACGAAACCGATCAGACGCAGAACCCAGCCCATCATGGCGTTGCCGCGCTTCGCTTGCGCGAACATCGCTTCGGCGGTATCGAGCTTGTTGGAAAGCAACTCGACCGCGCCGGTTTTCGCTTGGTAAGGAACGAACGAGTCGCCGTTTTGTTGCGAAACGACGGTCGCCGGGCGCGGGGCTTCGACGATTTCGAAGGTAACGCGAACGTCGCCGATTTGCGGAACGTTCGGGTCGGCGCCGAAATAGAAGCCGGTTTCGGTTCGTTTGAATTCCGCCGTTGGAGCCGGTTCGGCGGCGATCGAAATCGTTTGGGCCGGGGCGACCGTCGCGGTTTGCGGTGCGGCGGCGGGTTGAGCGACCGTAATCGCTTGCGCCGGAGCGGCCGGAGCGACCGAAATCGTTTGCGGCGCGGCGGCGGTCGGGGCGACCGAAATCGCGTCTTGCGCGACCGTTTGCGGGACTTCGACGACCGTTTC
>JAFTUJ010000012.1 GCA_017466305.1 Thermoguttaceae bacterium | reverse complement strand
GGAAATGGAACTCGGCGCCGCGCTCGACAAGATTAAGCAAGCGACGCGGAATTTTGCGAAACGGCAGGAGACTTGGTTCCGCTCGCTGACGGCGTCCGGAGCGCGCCGAGTCGCCGTCGACGGTCGGGAACGCGCCGATATTCGGGACGAAATCGTCGCCGCGATTCGAGCGACGCTCGACGAGAACGCCGAACGCGGAAAAAATTAGCGTCGCCGAGACGCGAAAGTTGGTAAAACGGTTAAACGGTTAAAATAAGCGAATAAAAAGGTTAAAATAGGCAGGCGGCGAAGACTGCGCGGCTGCGTCGGCGATCAAAGCGGCGCGACAAATTCGAATTTTCGGTTCGTTTCGAGCTCGACGAGTTCGAGTTTGAATATTTTGGTTTTCGACGCGTTTTCGGACGCGTCGCCGTTTGGGGCGCCGGAATTGTTCGCTCCGTCGGTCGGGACGCTTCCGCGTTCGACGTACCCGGCTAAGAGGTAGTCGACCGGTTCGCCGAGCGCGGCGACGAACTTTTTGCGTTCGGCCGGAATGAAAAGGTTGTTGGCGCGAACGTCGCTTTCTTTCAACGCGGCTTGAACGGCGCTCTTTTCGAGGAGGCGGAAGGACGAACTCGTTTCGATTTGTTGGCGCGCCGCTTCGGAGAGACCGCTTTGGTCGCCCTTGCCGGAAACGCCGAGGAAACAAAGCGTCGCGTTTTGCTTGCCGTTGAGAACGGTTAAACGTTGCAGCTCTTGGAGCGCTTCCGACGTCGCTTTTTCGACCGCCGGCGACGAAACCGCCGCGACGTTTTCGCCGTCGTTTTTGCCGCTGAAACAGCCGACGAAGAACGTCGAGAAAAGAGCGACAAGGAGGCAAACGCCGCCGACGCGCCGCTTCGCCGACAAAGGTTCGACGGAGGAAACGACGGCGAAGGCGGTCGGCGAGTTAAACGAGCGAAGACGGAAAAACGACATAAAACGGCTCCGAGTTTAACGGTTGGGGGGGACGCGCGCCTTCGAAAACAAGCGGTCGACTTGACGTCTCCAACGATTCGGCTTAGAATAAGGCCGACGGCGGCGCAAAACGTCGCGATTATGACTTTTTTTAACAAACGGCGCAAGACCGACTTTCGAGAATTTTATATTGGGAGCTGGGAACGAACGCGAAATGCCGCAATTCCTAAAATTTTTGCGTTATTTTTTATTGGGACGCGCCCAACGGGTTTTCGGCGCTCAAGCGTTGACGGGGCTTTTGCTCTTGGGGTTTGGCGCGAGCGTTTGGACGTCGTTGCGAACCGATATTCGCGACCAAGAGATTTATAAGGTGAAGGAAAGCGATTTTTGCGTTTGGAATCCGCCGGTTTGGGTTTCCGACCGTTTTGTCGCGGAAGCGCTCGAACTGCGCGCGCCGGAAGCTCGAACCGAAGAGCTGAACTCGCTCGACCCGAATTTAGTCGATAATTTGCTGATCGCGTTCGAGTCGCATCCTTGGGTCGAAAAGGTCGAGTCGATCGAAGTGCGTTTTCCGGCGCGCGTCGACGTTAAGTTGAAGTATAAAGAACCGGTCGCGGTCGTCGATCCGACGCCTTCGGTCGCGGTCGATTTGGGCGATTCGGCGACGGCGGTTTTCGCCGACGATTGGCGGGACGCGCAAAACGAGAAAAGCGGCGCCGCGCGGTTCGGGGAAAAATACGTCGTCGACGCGAACGGGTATCGCTTGCCGGACGAGTATTTTCGGAATAATCCGAGCGCTTATCGCGATTTTCCGACCGTTTTGGGGATTCGTTCGACGCCGGTTTCCGATTTCGGGCAATGCGGCGATCCGTTGGTCGTCGAAGCGGCGGCGTTCGCGCGTTTTTTAGCCGAGCGAAACGTTTTTGAAAAATTGGATATTAACCGTATTGTCGTCTCGAAAATAAAGGGCGAAGCGAGAGGCGTTTATTGTTTGAAAACCGTCGGCGGCGTCGTCGTTTTTTGGGGGCGGTTCGGCGCGGCGTCGGAAAAGGAAAACGCGGCGTCCGAAAAGGCGGCCGACGAACGCGACGCGACGTTCGCGCTTCAAGAAGCGAAGGCGAGAAAATTGTTTCAATTGGCGGAAAAATATTCGTCGCTCGACGCCGTTCCTCAGGAAGCCGCCGCCGAGTTGAATTTAGCCGTCGACGAAATCGACGGCGCCGGCGCTCAAACGTCCGCTCCAACCGCGGAAAACGTCGCGGGAAAGAACGCGGAATGACGACGAAACCTGAAAACGGCGTTCAAAAATAACGTCTAAACGCGGCGAACGGCGGAAGAATAAAGACGGCGGAAGAATAAGAAACGGGAACGACAAGAAACGACGAACGCCGTTCAAAACGAACGGCGCGCGCAAACCAAAGCGAAAACGAACGCCCGCGAAACAAGCGCGGAACAACCGTTTCGACGATAAAACGAACGGTCGGCGAGAAACAACGAACGCTTAACGCGTTAAACGTCGCCGCCCGTCGAAGAAAACGTTAAGGCGATTATTCGAACGAATCGAACATACGACCGAGCGCGATTTCGAATTTCTCGTCGGAGTAATAAGTTCCGGCGGCGATTTCCGAACGAATGCGGTTAACGAGGTCGAGGCGAATTTCGGAAGCGTTGAAAGACGCGGCGTTCGCGCCTTGAGCGGCTTCGGCTTGTTGGGCCGAAATTTGCATTTCGTCGCGTTGAGCGACGTTCGCTTTCGTTTCGACTCCGGTTTCGCGTTTCAGCATTTCGGCTCGACGCGGCGCCGCGACGCCTTGCGTACCGTGAATTCCGTAAATATTCATTTTATGTTCTCCTGAATAAATCTTATCAGAAGTTGTCTGCAATCTTCGCGCCGCGACGCCCTTCCTTGAGCGTCGACGAACCGCCGACGTTAAACGTCGTCGCCCGCCGCGCCGTCGAATTGGTCGGCTTCGATAAAATTTCGAAAACCGGACTTGCTCGCGTTCTTTTTCTTTTTTGCGCGCCGTCTCGCCAAACTTCGCGTCGAAGTTAAACGTCGGGGCAAAATGGGGAAAAAGGGGAAAGTCGGGAGGCGAAAGGCTTCGTTCGCGTCGTTTTCTCTTGCTAAGAGTATCGACGAAACGGCGAACGAACTTGAGGCTTTCCTGGGCTCTCGACCGTATTTTGTCGCGTTTGCTTGGCGCCGCCGCGTCGGTAAAACGCGCGGCGTCGGGCGACGATCCGAACGCGTCGTCGGCAAAACGCCTCGGCGCGCAAGATCGTATGATTCCTATTATGCCAAAACGAGCGCAATCCGACAATAGCGATCGGGCGAAAAAGCAAGAATTTTGAAAAATTTTCTCGACTTTTTCCCAACGCGGTAAAAACGACGTAAATTGGACAAAATGGGCAAAATAGGGCGAGACGGAGCGCGGCGGAAATCGCAAAACGAACGCGAAACGAACGAGAAGCGAACGCAAAACAGTCGCAAAACGAACGAGAAACGACCTCGACGTTAAACGACGCGACGCGGAAGCGAAAACTCGCCGCCGCGTCGTTTGCGTTTGTTTTCAGTTCATAAAATGCCGTTCGACAAAGCCGACGTCGGGCGTTTCGTTGGCAAATTGGGGGCTTTGGAGGATTTTTAACAAGCCCGGGACCGAGGTTTTGATTCCGTCGACCTGAAATTCTTCGAGCGCGCGAATCATCGTCGCCAACCCTTCTTCGCGGGTTTGACGGCAAACGAGAAGCTTGCCGATCATCGAGTCGTAATGCGGACTAACGGTGTAACCCGGGTAGACGTGCGAGTCGAAGCGGACGCCGAAACCGCCCGGAACGATCATATTCTCGATTTTGCCGGGGCAGGGGCGGAAGTTGCGCTCCGAATCCTCCGCGTTGATTCGGCATTCCATCGCGAAGCCGAGGTGCGGAACGTCCTTTTGCTCGAACGTCAGTTTTTCGCCCGCCGCGACGCGAATCTGC
This sequence comes from Thermoguttaceae bacterium, assembly GCA_017466305.1. Classification (GTDB taxonomy): domain Bacteria; phylum Planctomycetota; class Planctomycetia; order Pirellulales; family Thermoguttaceae; genus RUG369. The sequence goes on along the minus strand of JAFTUJ010000012.1, from coordinate 1,521 downwards.
CATTGAACGAGGTCGATTCCGGTCGCCATCTCCGTTACCGGGTGTTCGACTTGAATGCGCGCGTTCATCTCGATGAAGTAGAAGTCGCCGTTTTTGTCGACGATGAACTCGACCGTTCCGGCGTTCGTATAACCGGCGGTTTTCGCGAGGCGCGCGGCGGCTTCGCAAAGTTCGCGGCGGCGTTCGAGCGAAAGCGCGGGCGCCGGGGTCAGTTCGACGAGTTTTTGACGGCGGCGCTGAATCGAGCAGTCGCGCTCCCAAAGGTGAACGACGTTCCCGAAATTGTCGGCGAGAATTTGCGCTTCGACGTGCCGCGGATTTTCGATCAGCTTTTCGATATAAACCGCGCCGTTGCCGAAGTTGGCCGCCGCTTCTTGCGCCGCTTCTTGGAGCGCGATTTTGAGTTGGTCGTCGTCATAAGCGGGACGAATGCCGCGTCCGCCGCCTCCGGCCGTCGCTTTGACGAGAACCGGATAGCCGATTTGACGAGCGACCGCGAGCCCTTGCGCTTCCGACTCGATCAAGCCGTCGCTCCCGGGAACCGTCGGAACGTCGCAAGCCTTCGCCAAGGCGCGGGCGGAGTTTTTGTCGCCGAGACGCTCCATCGCTTCGACGCTCGGGCCGATGAACTCGAACCCGCAGCTGCGGCAAATTTCGGCGAAATGAGCGTTTTCGGAGAGGAAACCGTAACCCGGGTGAATCGCGTTCGCCCCGACCAACTCGGCGGCGCTGATAACGCGGTCGATTTTGAGGTAACTTTGGTTCGTCGGCGCGGGCCCGATGCAGACGGCGCGGTCGGCGAGTTTCAAGTAACGGGCGTCGCGGTCGGCTTCGCTGTAAACGGCGACCGATTCGACGCCGAGTTCGCGACAGGCGCGGATGACGCGGAGCGCGATTTCGCCTCGGTTGGCGATAAGAATGCGTTTAAACATAACAAAAATCAATCCTTAACGTCGGGAACGCGACGCGTTGCGGGCGGGAAGCGGAGAACGAACCGGCGGCGTTCCTCGACGCGGCGCGCCGAACGGCGTCGAAACGAACGGCGGGGGAAACGTCGGTCAAACGGCGCCGAAACGAACGGCGGGGGAAACGTCGGTCAAACGGCGTCGAAACGAACGGCGGGGGGGAAACGTCGGGGAACGCGAACGCTTTTCGGAAAAAGGGAAAATTCGGAAAAAGCGCAAACGGCGGAATCAGCCGCGGACGTCGACCTTGAACAACGGGGCGCCGAATTCGACCGGGTCGCCGTTTTTGACGAGAACCGCGACGATTTTGCCGGAAATTTCCGCTTGAATTTCGTTGAAAACTTTCATCGCTTCGAGGATGCAGACCGTTTTTTCCGGGCCGACAACGTCGCCGACTTTGACGAACGGCGCGGCGTTCGGACTCGGCGAAGCGTAAAAGGTGCCGACCATCGGCGAATCGATCGTCTTAACGAACTTCGCGTCGGCGTCTTCGGCGGGCGCTTGCGAGGCGTTCGGAGCGGAGGCGACGGGGGCGGCGCTCGGAGCGGGCGCGGCG
>JAFTUJ010000148.1 GCA_017466305.1 Thermoguttaceae bacterium | reverse complement strand
CCGACGCCTTGACCGCCTTCAAGCCCTTTTCGACCGACAAAAAGCGTTCGGCGCCCCCTTCGACGATCTCGATCCCGTACAACGAAAGCTCCGCCGCGAACTTCCGCTCGACCTCGGCGCGATCTTCCGGCGAAACGACCAAAATCAACTGCGCGACGTCCCGACGCCGCGCGAATCGCTCCGCCGAATGAAGCCAAACGGCGCGCCCTTTGAGCGGCGCGAACGGCTTTTTCGGCGCGTTCAGCGTCAACGGCGAACCGCCCTTTTGAAAACGACGGCTCTTCCCGGCCGCCGCGATAATCACCGCGAACTTTTTCATCGCTCTTTCTCCTTTTTCTCCTTCTTATCGTCGGCAAGTTCGGCTCAAGAGCGTTTTCCGCGCCGCGCTCGAACCCGCGTTTTTCCCATTTTCCCTAAAGCGCCGTCCAGCGACCGTCGGCGACGCCGTTTCAAACCGCGCCGCTTTTCCAGTTTTACTCAACGTTCTATTCAACCGACTCAACCGACTCGACCGACTTCGCCGATTCTTCCCGTTTTCCGTTCGGCGCGGCGCGTTTGATTTGAATTTTGACGCTTCCGGCGTTCTTCGCGAGGTTGCGGGGCGCGTCGTTGATTCGGAAAAAGAGGGTTCCGGCGCGCTCCGGCGTCAGCGTCGTCGTCGACGTTTCGAACCCGACGGCGGCGTCCCAAGGAGCGAGCGTTCCGCGCGGCGCCGATTTTACCTCGTTCGCCGATTTCCCCCGTCTTAACCCGCCGACCGTCTTCGTCGAGCCGTTCGAAGGCGCCCCGTTTACCCTGTTTTCCTCGTTTATCCTATTTATCCCGTTTACGCCGCCTTCCCCGTTTACTCCGCTTCTCCCGTTTGCCGAGTTTAACGAATAAAACTCGTCGAACGTCGCCGATTCGAGCGGAACGACGACCGCCTGCAACCGCCCGAGCGGCGCGCCCTCGACGTATCGGAACGTCGCGCCCGGCGCTTCGAACTCCAATTTTTTCCCGGCTTCCTCGACGTTCAGCGCGAACCGCCCCGCCGTCGCCAAGCGGTACGTCGTCCCGGCTTCGAGCGCGACGCCGGAATTTTGCCAACCGCGATTCGCCGCCGCCTCGACGACGACCGCTCCCTCCGCCGCTTTTCCCGCCTTTTTCCCCCATTCCGCCGCGGCTTCGTCGAACGGTCGCCCCGGCGTCGCGTCGATCGCCGTCGCGTCGAAGTCGTATCCGAAGTCGATACGACCGATAAAATCGGCCCAATCGTTCTCCAATTCCCCCCAACGATCGCCGATCAGGTCGGCAAAAACGCGGTTCGGCTCCCAGTAAGTCGAGCAATACGGCAATAATTCGGCGACGTCGCGGTATTTCGGCGACTCGTTCAGGAACGCGACGAGCGCCCAACTCCAAGCGTACGTCGACGTTCGAACGTAATCGCGCGGCTCGAACGCCAAAATCTCGCGCAACGTCGGCGCATTTCCGGCGCGAACGATCTCGCGAATCTCCTGTAACCGTCCAAAACCGGGCGTCGCGTCCGGCTCGGTTTGAAACTGGGCGATTTCTATCGATTTTTCCGCCGGTTTCCAAAGGTGCAACGCCAAATATTCCGCCGAGCCCTCCGAATACCAGCGCGGGCGCAGGTCGCCGAAAACCTCGTGCATGAAGGAGTGAACGAGTTCGTGCAGGAGCAGAAATCGGTTATAATATTCAATTCCTTGATCTTTCGCTAAAATTCGGTCGTAAATCGAATAACCGTAAAGGAAACGCGGCGGGCCGTCGAGAACGCCGATTTCAATAAAAGAATCGACGTTCCGCATCAAAAACGCGTTTATCTTCCAGTTTTCAAATTTTCGTTCGTCGACGTTAAAAAAGCGGCAAATATGCGGGATCGCCGCGTCAAGCGCCGCCGGGATTTGGTCGACGCCGGGCGACGGCGGCAGGTCGGTCGTCAGCGTTACGTTCTTCCCTTCGACGCGCCGAATCCCGAGTTCCGCCGCTTTTTTCTCGTTAATCGCCGGGAATTGGGGCCAAGTTTCGCGCCGACGTCGCGCCGCGTCGAGAACTTGCGCTCGCAACCGCTCCGCTTCGCTCGGGTCGCGCCAAAGGGCCGCCGCGTCGCGTTCCTCGTCCGCCGAAAAAAACGACGTCCCGACCGACGCCGGAAGCGCGCCGTCGTTCCGTTCCGCTTGCCGCGCGACGTTTCGACGCTCCGAAACGCCCGGTTTCGCCGACTCGCCCGCTCCTCCCGAAACGCCCGGTTTCGCCAACTCGCCCGCTCCTCCCAAAGCGCCCGGTTACGCCGACTCGCCCGCTCCTCCCGAAGCGCCCGGTTTCGCCCACTCGCCCGCTCCTCCCGAAGCGCCCGGTTCCGCCAACTCGCCCGCCTTGCCGAAAGCGCCCGGTTCCGCCGTTTTCTCCGTTTCGCCCAACTTCGCCGCGTCGTCGCGAAAACCGCTCGTTCGCGGAGCCGTCCGACGGGGCGGCGCGCCCTCGACCGTTTGCGTCGCGCTCCCCCAACAGCCGACGACGACCCCGAGCGCCGCCAAAACCGCCGCAAAACGCCGCGCGACGCCGCAAACTCGCGTCCATTTTCCCCATTTTCTCTCAACGACCATTATCTCGCAACCCGTCCTTTTTAGGCAAATCTCCCGTTCTAACGCGACGGCGGCGTCCTCCGCTTCGTCGTTTTAACGCGACGGCGGCGTCCTCCGCTTCGTCGTTCCGACGCGACGGCGGCGGTCTCCGCTTTCCCGTTCCGACGCGACGGCGGCGCCCTCCGCTTTCCCGTTCCGACGCGACGGCGGCGGTCTCCGCTTCGTCGCGCTTTCGCTCCGCCGCGACGCTTCCTATTTTACTCCAAAAGGCGCGTCGAGCGCAAGGGGGAAGCGCGAATTTTCAAACCGCTCTTGATTTCGCGGAAAAAAAACGTTACTATCGGAACGGTTTATCGCGATTATTCCGATTAAAACGGTCGCGCCGTCGGCAAGGAACGCCGCGTCGCCGCGCCGCTCGGTTATTTTCGCGTTCCTTTTCGGCCCGTTTTGTCATTATTAATATATACGTCGCAAGTCGCCCGTTTTCCTTCGCGAAAAGCGCCGCGACTCGGCAAGGACGCCGTTATGTTGTTCCGCTCGCCCTTTTCCTTCCCGCCGTCCGTCGCGCCTTCGTTCCGCTCGTCGTCGCCGTCGTCGCCGTCGACGTCTTCTCGACCGACGCTCGCCCAAGCGGCCCTTTTCGCGCTCCTCGGACTCGGAATCGTCGCGCCGACTCTCGTCGCGCCCGGCTGCTCGTCGCCGAGCGGTCTCGTCGCGTCGCGCAACGCGCAAGGCGTCGAACTTTACGCGAACGGCGATTACGACCGGGCGATCGCCGTCTTTCAAGACGCGCTCGCGGAAAATCCGGAAAACGCCGAAACGCTTTACAATCTCGGCGCCGCCTATCAACGCAAAGCGCTCGCGACCGGCGATTACGCCCTCTTGACGCAAGCCGAAAACGCCTATTGGGCCGCGCTCGAACGGGACGCCGCTCCGGAAACGATCGTTTGCTGTTATCGCGGGCTCGCGACGAGCGCGACGACGCGCGGCGACGCGGCGCTCGCTCTTCAAACGCTCGAAGATTGGCGCGACCGCAACCCGGAATCGATCGAGCCGAAACTCGAAATCGCCTATCTCCTCGAAGCGCAAGAACGGGACGACGACGCTTACGCGGTTCTCGAAGAGGTCGCCGCCGCCGCGCCGAACGACTATCGCGCCTTTTACAAGATGGGCGTCCTCCAAGAACGCGCCGGAAACGTTCAAGAAGCGCTCGACAAAACGACGATCGCCGGTCGTCTCAACCCGACCGACGCCGCGCTCGCCCAAAAAGCGACCGAACTGCGCGCCGCGCTCGAACAAAACGCCGCGAAAGCGACCGAAACCGCCGACGAAGTCGCCAATCTTGAAAGCGAAACGACGCTCGTCGCGCCGACCGCCGCGACCGACGACGAAATCGACGCGCCGACCCTTCCGTCGCCGACCTTCTTCGACGACGCGACGCAAACCGACGACGCTTCCGACGCGTCGACGACGAACGCTCCGCAAACGCTCGGCGCCGACGAAGTCGTTCTCTTCGCTCGCCCCGACGTCGACGAAACGCTCGCCGCGAACTCGACACAAACGAAAAACGCGTCGACCGCCGTCGCCGCCGCGCCGCGTCGCAAGATCGTCGACGAAGGAAACGTCAAATGGATCGCGCCGGCCGTCGCGTCCGGAGTCGCCGACGCGACCGCCAAGACCGCGAAAACCGGCGACGCGTCGCGCCTTTCCGACGGTT
>JAFTUJ010000147.1 GCA_017466305.1 Thermoguttaceae bacterium | reverse complement strand
TCCGGAAATCGTTTAACGTCAAGCGTTAAACCTCTTTTAACGCAACGCGACGACCGCTTAACGTCGAAGGGCGCGGCGGCGGTCGAACGTTAAAAAACGCGGCCTCGTTTATTTCAACTTTTATCCTTTTTATCTTTTTTAGGAAACAATGTTATGCGAAATGTTAAACTAGGGGGGAGGGGCGACTTTTACGCCCTCGTAACGGCTTCACCCTCGTTGAACTTTTGGTCGTCATCGCGATCATCGGAATCTTAATCGGGCTCCTGTTGCCCGCCGTTCAAGCGGCCCGCGAAGCGGCGCGTCGAATGCAATGCGTCAACAACCTGAAACAACTCGGTTTAGCGTTGCAAAGTTACCATGACGCCTACAATTCGCTCCCCGCGGCGCGCATCGAGGTAACGCAAAACAGCAAACGTTACTCCGACAACGGCGATTTTTGGGGCGGAACCTTCGCGCTTCTGCCCTTTATGGAGCAGTCGCCCCTTTACGACGCCGCGAAAGACGAGGCTTGGCGCGAAAACGACCGCCATCCGCAAGAGAACGCGACGCTGATGAAGGGCCCGGCGCCGGAAGGCTTTCGTTGCCCGTCCGACGGCGGCGCTAAGGACAAATACGCCGCGTCGAGCGGAAGTTTTTACAAGACCAACTACGTTACAAGCCGCGGCGACACGGTTGTTTACGTCGACGAATGCGCTTGGGCGAACGACCGAAACTGGGCGACGTTGAAGGCGTCGTCCGCCCGCGCCGGATTCGGGCCGTTCGACTGGAAGAGTATGGCGGCGATCACCGACGGAACGTCGAATACCGTCGCGATCAGCGAAACGCTTACCGGGAACGGCAACGACGACAAGCGCGTCAAAAGCGCGTTCGCGATCAACGTCAACGTTTCCCTTTCGACGTTCGTCGCGGCTTGCCTCGGCAAATACGACGCCAACGACATAAACCTAATTTCCGGCGAATCTTACGGCGGACGCGGCGCGGTCGTTTTCGACGGTCGAGCGACGGTCGGCGGCTTCAGTACGATTCTTCCGCCGAACTCGCCGTCTTGTTCCCGAATGACTTGGCTGACGCACTGCGGGCTCTTCACGCCGTCGAGCGCGCACTCGGGCGGCGTAAACGCCGTCTTTTTCGACGGTTCCGTTCGCTTCGTCGGCGAAACGATCGATACCGGAACGACCGAGTTGCACGCGTACCCGGCGACCGGCAAGAGTATTTACGGCGTCTGGGGCGCGATGGGAACGACGAACGGCGGCGAAACGGAAACGATGTAACGCCGTCGGCGCGTGTCAGTTTAGGCAATATTTAACGATCGCGCGGCGTCAAAATCGCCGATCGAACGTTTTTCGCGCCGAACGCTTGCCAACGTCGGCGCGTTTATTTAAAATTGAAGGAAGAAAGATGAACATTTGCCGAATCGCGTCCGTTTTCGCTCTCTTGACGGCGTCGTTTTTCGCCGTCGGTTGCGCCGAACCGCCAAAGCCGGACGGAATGCCGGAGCTTTACCCTTGCGTCGTCAAGTTGACGCAAGAGGGCGAACCGCTCGCCGACGCGTCGATACTTTGCTTGTCGGACGATCCGAAACTGATTCGTTGGGCGGTAACCGGACGCGCCGACGCGAACGGCGTCGCGAAAATCTTCACGATGGGAAAGTTTGAGGGCGCGCCCCTCGGCGATTTCGCCGTCGTCGTTTCGAAAAACGCCGACGCAAACGCCGACGCCGCAAGCGCTTCCGACGATTTGGGCGCGTCCGGAACAACCGCGAGCGAGCCGGTCGTTTCGTTGGTTTCGCTCGAATTTACCGAAAAAGCGACGACGCCCCTTCGAATGACCGTCGAAGCGAAGTCGAACGAATTTGAATTCGATTGCGGCGCAAAAGTCGAAATCGAACGTTCCGCCGAGGCGATTTAATTGCCGAACGCGGCCTCGAACCTCCAAAACGGCGGCGCGTCGGTCGATTAACGTCGCGCCGTTCCAACTTTAAACCGATGTTAAACCGTTTTTATTTTAACGAAAGGGGTTATATGCGTCCCAACGAACTCTCTCGACGCCAACTTTTAGGCTCGCTCGTCGCGGGCGCCGTCGGCGCGGTCGCGTCCGACTTGGCGACGCCGTCGACCGACTCCGTTTTCGCCGCCGAAACGCCGAATTTGGCGCCGACGCCGACGCCGCGTCCGGAAACGTCTCAACCGGCGCGCGAAATTATCGGCGATCCGCGCGTTCGCGGGCCGTTTCCGATTCTGTCGACGCCGTTCCTCGAATCGGGCGCGGTCGATTACGACGTTCTCGCCGACCAAGCGCGCTTCGTCGACTGGTGCGAAAGTCCCGGAATGATTTGGCCGCAAGCCGGCGACGCGGTCGACTTGTTGACGAAAGAAGAAAAAATGACGGGAATGGAGGCGCTCGCCGACGCGCTAAAGGGCCGAAAATCCGCGCTTTGCTTAGGCGTTCAAGGAAAAGACGTCGCGGAAGCGCTCGAATTCGCCCGACACGCGGAAAAACTCGAACCCGCCGCGATCATTTCCCGACCGCCCGACGACGGCAAGACGGAGGACGACCTCCGCGAATATTGGCGCGCGCTGATGAAAGTCGTTAATCGTCCGGTTATCATTCAAACGTCCGGCGGAGTGAAGTACAAAGGGCCGGGCCCGTCGGTCGAGTTGTTGATCGAACTCGCGAAAGAATCGCCGTATTTCGGTTACGTTAAAGAGGAAACGGCGCCGGTCGAAGCGCGAATGCGGAAACTCGTCGCCGCGAAACCGACGATCAAGCGCGTTTTCTCCGCTTGGGGCGGGTTCGCTTGGTTGCACCAATGCCGCATCGGAACGGAAGGGCTGATCACCGAGCGCGCCGCTTACGCCGACTTGCTCGCAAAATACTGGAACCTTTACGACGCCGGAGACCGCGTCGCGGCGGCCGACTTTTTCTCGAAACTCTTGTTAATGCTCAACTTAAAAGAAACGATCGGCGGCAATCAGCTGCGAAGTTTCCACCTTTACGTTTGGCAAATGCGCGGCGTCTTCAAGAACCGCCTTTCCCGCGAGTACGGCCCGAACAACGCCGTTCCGGAAAAACCGATTATTCGCGAAGCGAAACTAACGCAAGAACAAATCGACGAAATCGAAACGCGCTTTGAAGCGATCAAGCCGCATCTCAAACCAGGAAGCTGGAAATAACGCCGGATTCAACGCAAGTCGAAATTTCCCTCGACGCCCTTTCGCGTTTTCCGCCGACGCGTTCCAACGTCGGCGGAAAAATTTTCAAAAAAAACGGAGAAACGAGGAAAATATCCCCCCCGCTTCTCCGTTGTTCGCTCGAAATCAAGCGCGAACGCTAAAATTAAACTCAGCCTTCGACGATTTCTTTGATTTCGACCTTAATGTACGTTTGACGGCGATCGTTTTTTTTGCGGCTGTTCTTGCGGCGACGGAACCAACGAATAACGAGTTTCGGTCCCTTTTCTTTCGTCGTCGCTTCGGCGATAATTTTCGCGCCCGGAACGGTCGGTCGACGCAATAAAAAACGGAGAAACGAGGAAAATATCCCCCCGCTTCTCCGTTGTTCGCTCGAAATCAAGCGCGAACGCTAAAATTAAACTCAGCCTTCGACGATTTCTTTGATTTCGACTTTAATGTACGTTTGACGGCGATCGTTCTTTTTGCGGCTGTTCTTGCGGCGACGGAACCAACGAATAACGAGTTTCGGG
>JAFTUJ010000146.1 GCA_017466305.1 Thermoguttaceae bacterium | reverse complement strand
CTCCCGGTCGCCGACGATCCGCGCTGGTTGGCAAGTTATCCCAACGACGAACGCGGGTACAACTTTCGCTTCGAACCCGATTCGACGCGATTCCCCGTTTTGCCGGAGCCGGGCGACTACGAAATCGTCGTCGAAATCCGCTTTCGCCAAGGCAATCCGGCGCCGCTCGTCTTCCGAACGCGGGTCGTTTAGCGAGCGCGACGTCGGCCGCCCGCGTCGCGCAAGTTTGCGGCGCCGCGACGTTCAACCCGAACGTCGCGGCCGGGGGACTAGGTACTACTTTCCCCAAGACTTAAGACTGCGGGCGATTCCCTCTTGAAGGAGGGTTTTGTTTGTTTTTTTGCGGGAGGCAAGGATTGGGGCGGAAAAAAAAGACGGACGTTTCCGTTTACGCGCGCCGCGTCGCCGGGTTGCTCGCGGCGACGCGCGACGCTAAACGCGTCGCCGCGATTTGTCGCGACGAATACGGCGTCGACGGCGCCGAACTCGAACGCTTGCTCGACCTTGCGCGTTCAGAGCTCGCGCTCGCCGCCGACGTCGACTTGCGTTTCGAGTTCGGAACGCGTCGGGCGCAACTCGAAGACGTTCGCGAACGCGCGAAAACTTGCGCCGACCTTCGGGCGGAACTCGACGCGATTAAAGAACTTAACAAACTTTGCGGTCTTTACGACCAAGCGTCGCGGAACGACGACGCCCTCGCGGCGGAATCGACCGCGCTCGAACTTGTTCGCGAACACTTGGAAGGACTGGAACTCGCGCCGCGCGGCTTGCCGATCGAAGAACTTGCGCGACGCGTTGTCGCTTACTGTTTGAAAAACGGATTGACAAAGGATGCGATCGACGGCGCGCGACGCGTATGAACGCAACAAGGAACGGGCCCGCGCCGCGTCGCGCGAACGGTCGCTCGCGGGTCGCGACGTCGCGCCGCTTCCGGCGATCGAATCCTTTGCGCGGCGCTTGGAGGCGCGCGAAAGCCTCCTTGCGTTTTGCCGTTCCTATTTCGCGCCGAAGTTCAAGAAGCCGTTCGGGCCGATTCACCTGCGGCTGATCGACGCGCTCCAGACGACGATCGTTTCCGGAGGCAAACAGGCGGTCGCGATGCCGCGCGGAACGGGCAAAACGACGACGTCGCTCGTCGCCGTCGTTTGGGCGCTCGTCAACGGCTATCGACGTTTCGTCGTCGTTGTCGCCGCGAACACGCGGGAAGCGCGCCGAATTCAGAAAACGCTCGCGTCGATGATTTCGCAAACGCCGACGTTGCGCCGCGACTATCCGGAAATTTGCGTTCCGTTCGGGAAATTGAACGGCTCGGCGTTGTTGGCTCGCGGTCAAACCTTTTACGGCGAGCCGACCGGCGTCGAGATTTCGGCCGATTCGTTTCGGCTGCCGACGATTCCCGGCTCCGTCGCGTCGGGCGCGACGGTCGCGGCTTACGGAATCACCGGCGCGATTCGCGGCCTGCAAACGGAGACCCCCGACGGTTCGACCGACCGCCCCGACTTCCTCCTTTTAGACGACCTTCAAACGGACGCGGTCGCGATCAACCCGAATCGCGTCGCCGCGTTGGAAGACAAGGTCGCGTCGACGCTCCAAGGTCTCGGCGAGAACGGCGGCGAGCTTTCGACGGTGCAAACGATCACGGTTCGCGCTCCGGACGATTACGCCGACCGGATTTTAAACCGCGAGCTTTACCCGGCTTGGAACGGTCTGCGGTTCGCGTCGCTCGACCCTATGCCGGAGCGAATCGACCTTTGGCGACAATATCGCGCGATTTGGTTCGACGACGAGGCGGAGGCGACCCGATTTTATCGCGCGAACCTCGCCGAAATGCGGCGCGGCGCCGTCGTCGGTTGGCCGGACGCCTACCAAGGCAAGAAGCTCGTCGACACGCTCGAGTACTATATGCGGCTTTGGTGCGAAAACGAACGCGCGTTTTTTTCGGAGCAACAGAATCGCCCGCTCGAACTCGGCGTCGCCGCGATTCGATTGCCGGCGAAAGAGATCGCCAAAAAAATCAACGGATACGAACGCGGCGTCGTCCCGAACGCGACGGCGAAAATCACGGCGTTCGTCGACGTTCACGGCGACCTGCTTTATTGGGCGGTCGTCGCTTGGCGCGACGATTTCGCCGGTTGCGTCGTCGACTACGGAACGTTTCCGGAACAGCGCCGAACGTATTTCGCGAAAAACGACGGCGGGCTCGAAACGCTCGCCCGGCTCTTCCCCGGTTCGACGGTCGACGGGCGCGTCCGCGAAGGGCTCGAGTTCCTTTTTCGCGACTTGCTCGGACGTTCGTTTCCGCGCGAAGACGGCGAAACGTTCGCCGGAATCGATCGAATTTGCGTCGACGTCGGCTGGAAGCCGGAAACCGTCGAAAACGCGATTCGCGCCGTCGACCCGCGTTTTCTCGTTCCGACGAAGGGCGCGGCGGTCGGAGCGAAACAGAAACCGATGCGCGACTGGCCGAAGCGCGACGGGCGCGTTTTCGGCTGGCGCCTGATCGACGAAAAGACGAAGGGCGCCGCGTTGCGGTCGTTTTTGTTCGACGCCAATTATTGGAAAACGAAGACG
>JAFTUJ010000011.1 GCA_017466305.1 Thermoguttaceae bacterium | reverse complement strand
TCGTATCGGAGGCGCTCGGAGCGTTTGCCGGAGAACGCGAAATCGTCGACGCGGCGATGCTCGAGGATTTCGACTTCGCCCTCTTGGTAAAGGTAACGCCAACTGACGCCGGGCGTTTCGAACGTTTCGCTCCAAGACGGTTCCGGCGGCGTCGGCTCCAAACCGGACGCGTCGAACGTCGGACGGTCGAGGGGCGGGGGCGCGGCGCCGAGTTCCGTCGAGAGCGCGAGGAGGGCCGAAAGGGTCGACGCGAAAACGAGCGCGACCGTCGGGCCGAGTCGAAACGAACGGGTCAAAGCGAAAACTCCGAAACGCGAAAACGCAATAAAAAGGGGAAACAAAGGGAAAACGAGCGGCGCAAGGGCGAGGGGAAAACGCCGCGAAAAACCGCTCGACGATAACGAATTTTCGCGCGGCGGTCAAGAGCGGTTTCGAAGCGCGAACGAAACGGGCTTGGGAGCGCGAGGAAGATATAAGGAAAAAAAGGGGGGAATAAAGGGGGAAAGGAAGGAGAGAAGAAACGTCGGGAAAAAGAAAGGGAAGGAAAGAAGGGACGGAAAAAAACGGAGAAGCCGAATTGTCGACTTCTCCGTTTTCGTTAAGAGGCGTTAGCTTCGACCCCGACGTTTAGCGCGTCGGGGCGGGAGCCGTTTGCGATTAGTCGCGGCCCGGGTTGGCGCCGGTGGCGAATTCTTCTTCCTCTTCTTGGATGATGATGCGCGGGGTAACCGTCATCAACATGCTGGTCGTTTCGCGACCGATCGCGCTGTTCGAGAAGAGGCGTTTGAGGTAAGGAATCTTGCTCAAAATCGGGACGCCGCCCTCGTTGCGACCTTCGCTCAGGCGCTTGATACCGCCGAGGAGGGCCGTGCCGCCGTCCGGAACGTTGACCGTCGTGTAGACGGAGAAGCTGGACGTAACCGGCTCTTGAATCGTCGTGCCGGCGCTGACGACTTCGGCGCCGCTCGTCGTTTCGCGTTCGTCGGTGATGCTGTCGAGGATGCTGCTTCCTTTGTTCGCGGTCGTGCTGTTCGTCGAAACGGAGTCGGTGCCTTCGAACTTAAACGTGCGGTCGTTGTCCGTGATCTTGCAGAAGAACGGGACGACGGTCATGCGGACGTATTTGCGGTCCGGCGAGGCGGTCGCTTGAACGGTCATGAACTGACCTTCGTTGATGACCGTGATGACCGGTTGTTGCGCGACGGCGAATTCGCCGACGACCGGGATAACCGTGCTGACGTACGGGACGCTGGTGAAGTCGCTGACGCTCGCGGTTTGACCGTTGAACATCGTAACTTTCGGCGCTTGCAGGACGTTCGTCCGGGTGTCGGATTCCGCCGCGCTGACGAAGAAGTACGATTCGATGTCGCTCAAAATCGCAAAACCCATTTGCGCGCCGACCGACGGGTCGTAGTTGCCGAACTGCGGGACGGCCAAGCCGTAGCTGTTTTGCGTGAAGTTGATGTTCAAGTTTTCGGTGAACATATCGTTCCCGCTCGAACCCGCGTCGTAAATCCCGTAGACGCCCTTTCTCGACGGGACGAGTTGGTCGTCGTCGAGGTCGCCGGCGTCGACGTCCGATTTGAACGACAGGTTCATGTTGACCCCGATGCGTTCGAAATATTCGTCGCTGATCGTGATGAAGCGAACTTCAACCGCGACTTGCAGGTCGTTCAGCGAGCGGAGTTTTTCGAGGAGTTCGTGGATCTCTTCGTGGTTTTCTTCCGTTTGGCGAATCGCCAAGGTGTTGTTCAGCGAGAAGAATTGGGGGTCGCCGACCATTTCCCAAGTTTCTTCGTCGCCGACGACCGACGTGATGAGGTCGATCAGTTCGGACGGGTCGTTCATACCGCCGCCTCCCGCGGTGAGCGGGACGTTTCCGCCGCTCGATTGAATTTGCGCGGCGATGTTCGGCGAAAGGAGGGTCGAGTTCGAACCGAAAACGTTTTGGTTCAAGCCCGGGATCGTGTTCGCGGCGGACGCGTTCAAACCGCGGTTGGCGACTTGTTGGAACGCGCGTTGTTGGCTCGCTTCTTGCGACATCGGGGCGACGACGTTGCCAAAGTTCGGGACGCCGATAACCAAGTCGGCGACCGGGTAAAATTGCAAGGTCGTTTTGTCGGAGCGTTTGTTCTTGCCGGTGATCGTGAGAACTTCGTCTTCGACGATGTACGACAAGCCGAGCGGCGTCAGCGAGTGTTTCAGGTAGTTCTTCAGCTTGATGTTCGCAAGGTTCGTCGGAATCGCCATGTCGGACGTAACGCCGGCTTCCGCGAGCGCGGCTTCGTCGATCATCACGTTGATTTCCGCGTTTTTGCGGATGTAATCGACGACGACGTCGAGCGGCATCGGTTGGTCGAACGGCAGCGTGATCTGCATTTCGAGCTTGCGAAGGATTTCGAGGTCGGCTTCGGAGCGGGTCGAACCGGCGGTCAACGATTCGCGGTTCTTCGCGATGTTCCAACGATCTTGGTTGAACACGAGCGGGTTTGCGTCGTCGACTTTAACGACCGCCGCTTCGTCGACGTTGTTCAAAACGTTGAGGAACGTTTCGGCTTTTTCGTCGCGAATACGGTTGTTGAACGCGTTTTGTTTCGCGAATTTCGCTTGGTTCAGCATTTGAACCGCGATCGCGTCGCCGCCGGTGTAGTCGGAGCATTTTTCCGCCAAAACGATCGCTTCGTCGTAACGGCCTTCTTCGAGGAGGTCGTTGAACTTTTCGGTATCGTCGGCCAAGCGCGCTTGACGTTCGAGTTCCGCGGCGCGTTTTTGCGCGACGAAGGCGTCGACGTTCGTGTTTTGTTGTTGGATCGCGATGCGGGAGCCGTTCGCGGCGAGGAACGCTTCGGAGTCGGCGATAGCGACGTCGAGAGCGTGCGCGAAGTGCGCTTTCAACGCGACTTCCATCGTCGACGCTTCGATTTCCGCTTTCAGTTGTTTCAGGTCGGCGACCGCTTCTTTCGGGGCGGTTTCGCGAACTTGATTTTGTTTCGCGATGAACGCGGCGATTTCGTTTTGCAGCGCGTCGCCCGGTGGCGTCAGGTCGAGACCCGTGGCGGTCGCGACGACTTCCGGAGTCGCGGCGGCCGGAGCCGTGAGGCGAGCGATTTCGGCGTTGACGTTGCGAACCGTCGCGGCGTCGAGTTCCGCCGTGTAGCGGAGCGCGTCGCGGTAGTTGGCCAACGCGGTTTCTTTATCGCCTTGCGCGAGAGCGGTTTCCGCTTCTTGGACGTAAAGGTAGCCGGCGCTTTCGCCCGTCGAGACGCCCGGAACCGTCGCTTGCACTTGGCGAATCGACGATTGCGAACGAGCCGCCGCGACGTCGCGGAGGAATTGCGCCGGGGAGTCGCCGCCCGCGAACGCGCTTTCCGGAATCCCTTGCGCTTGCAGCGCGCGAACCGCTTGTTCGGCGCGTTCCGTTTGACCGTTCGCGGCCAAAACGCGCGCTTGACGGAGCGTTTCTTGAGCCGACGCGACTTGACGCTTCGTCGCTTCCGAAAGACCGGTCAACGGCGCTTGCGAAGCGGTCGGAGCGGCGAGCGCGAGGCGGTCGTCGGCGACGCGGCGTTGCACCGAGGCGACGTCCATCTTGCGTTCGACCGTCGCGGCGTCGAAGACGACGTTGAGTTTGCGAGCTTCGGCGACGAGGTTTTCGGCCGCGTCCAAATCTTGGCAGCGACGGAGACCTTCCGCTTGTTCGAGGTAGCTCTTCGCCAATTCGCGTTTGACGGCTTCGGTCATCCCTTGAGCGCGAGCCGCCGCTTCGGCGCGTTTGTATTGATCGACGAGCGGAAGAACGTATTCCGGACGGTCGCTGGCCGCGCCGTATTGGGCGTTCAGCGCTTGCGCTTCTTGCACGTAGCGTTCCGCCGCGACGACGTCGCGACTCATCAACGAACGGCGAGCTTTTAAGAGGAGTTCTTGACTCCGAACAAGCGCCGGATAGGACGGGGCGTTCGAGTTAACGCCGAGGACGGCCGAAGCCGGGGTTTGAGCGGGAGCGTCCGTTCCAAAGGTCGTCGCTCCGCCGAGCGAAAACGCCGCCGAGCCGAAGCCCAACGCGATCGCCAACAAACCAGTCTGAATCTTTTTGGTTGGTTCCAACACGATACTCCTTTCGAGACTCGCTGTTATACGCTTAGTGTTACGAGTGGCACCATTAGTCATCCCTGACCTCCCAGATTCTCCGGAAGAAAATTAATCAGTGAAAAAATCGTCTTTTCGTCGGCGACGAAGAACGAAGGGGAAAACGCGGCGAGCGATCCGTCGCTCGAAAAGGCGTTTTCGTTCGTTCGACTCGTCTGACGCCGATGGGTTGGCGACTCGGCTCCATCGAAAAACAAAAACTTTGGTCGTTTCTTCCGAGCCGCGTCGTTTCGGCGTCGTTCCGTTGCGACGGCGGGCGGCTCGTCGAGTCGGGCGGAGAGTCGGAGGACGCGGCGAACGACTCGCGCAAACCCGAATAAACGGCGTAACCGTGTAAACGGGTAAAAACGGGTTTTCTCCTATAACCTATAATCGTACCGCAAACGGTTCTTCAGTAGGGAAAAAACCTCCGCGCGAACAGGTTTTTTGAAAATTTTTCCTACCTTTGTTCGCGTCGGCAATAGCGTAATCGGCATAAACGGCGCTTACGATGAGTAAAAACGGCCAAATCGACGCGATTTTTCGGAAGAAACGTTCGAACCGTCGAAACCGCCGATACCGGAGCGACCGTCGCGACGCTTGGAACCGCTTTCGCCGCCGCGACCGTCGCGACGCTTGGAACCGCTTTCGTCGCCGCGACCGTCGCGACGCTTGGAACCGCTTTCGT
>JAFTUJ010000145.1 GCA_017466305.1 Thermoguttaceae bacterium | reverse complement strand
TTGCCTCGTTTGCGTCGTCGCGACGCGTCGTTCGTCGGGGCGTCGTCGCCTGCGCGGCGGCTCTTTTTAGCGTCGGGGCCGTTTTCGCCGACGTTCCGAAAATGCTCGACGCTCCGGAGGGCGCCGCGTCGATTACTCCGGCCGACGCTCCGGCGTTGAAGAATCCGAAGATGAAGTGGGCGCCGAAAAATTTCGCGAAAGACCCGTCCGTCGTCCGCTTTAAGGGTAAGTATTATATGTACTTCTCGATTCCGCCGCAAGAAAAGGACGGCGGGAAATACGGCTGGACGACCGGAATCGCGACGAGCGACAATCTCGTCGATTGGACGTTCGTCGACAACCTCCTTCCGACGCAGGAGTGCGTGAAGAAGGGCTTTTGCGCGCCTTGCGCTCGCGTTATCAACGATAAAGTTTACCTGTTTTATCAGTCGTACGGGACCGGGGCGAAAGACGCGATCTGCATGGCGACGTCGGACGACGGCGTGAAGTTTACGCCGCATCCGGAGAACCCGATTTTCCGTCCGAACGGGCCCGAGTGGACGAACGGTCGCGCGATCGACGCCGAAGTAATCTTCTTTAAAGGCCGCTTCCTCCTGTACGCCGCGACGCGCGACCCGGAAGGGAAGATTCAAAAACTCGTCGTCGCGACCGCCGACGCCGACTCCGACCTCGGCCCGAACGCTTGGAAGCAAGCCTGCGACGATTCGATTCTGCAACCGGAACTCCTTTGGGAAACGAAATGCATCGAGGCGGCGACGACGCTCGAACGTAACGGAAAACTGTATATGTTTTACGCGGGCGGGTACAACAACGACCCGCAACACATCGGGCTGGCGGTCAGCGACGACGGGCTCGCTTGGACGCGCGTTTGGGACGTTCCGTTCATTACGAACGGGCCGAAGGGGCAGTGGAACGCGTCGGAATCGGGGCACCCGGGCGTTTTCGTCGACGACGACGGTCAAACTTGGCTCTTCTTCCAAGGGAACGCGTCGAAGGGGAAAGACTGGTACCTGTCGCGAGTGAAGATCGATTGGGACGCGGCGCTGGGCGTCGACGGTTTGCAAGTCCAGCGCCTCGTAGTAGAGTAAACGGGGTAAAGTCGGCGTTTTCGGCAAAATAGCGAAGTTGGCGAAAGCGGCGAAGTCGGCGTTTTCGGCGAAATAACGAAGTCGACGAAAGCGCCGAAATAACGCGAAAAAAAGAACCCGGCGCGACGTTGAAAAAAACGTCGCGCCGGGTTTTCGTTTTTGTCGGGGAAGTCGGACGAGTCGAGCGGCGTTAAAACCGTTCGACTCGCCGCGTTTTGCCCGTTTTGACGTCGGTTCGAGAAGAAACGTCGACGAGGCGACGGAGAAAACGGCGCCGAAATTATTCGAGCGTGAAGCTGCGGAGGATTTCGTTCGGCGCCGGGCCGTATTTCGCTAACTCCATCGTGCAACTGGCGCGGCCCTTCGTCAAACCGAGGAGCGCGGCGGAGTAACCGAAGAGGCTCGAAAGGGGCGTCTCCGCTTCGACGACGGTGAACTTGCCGCGATTGTCCGTTTGAACAACGACGCCGCGTCGTTGGTTAATGTCGCCGACCACGTCCCCGACGTATTCGTCCGGCGTTTGAATTTCTTGACGCATAATCGGTTCAAGCAACGTAATTTTCGCCGCGTCGAGCGCCTTCCGGTAAGCGTCGCCGACCGCGTAACGGAGCGCGATTTCGTCGGTGTCCGTTTCGCTGAATTGTCCGCCCAAAATCTCCAATTTAACGCCGCTAAGGGGGAACCCGAGGAGACCGCCCCCTTGCGATTCTTCGCGGAGCGACTCGGCGACGATCGCGCGCCATTCCGGCTTGAACGCTTCGTCGTCCGATTTCACCGCGACCTTGACGTCGAGGTCGTCCGTCGGTTCGACGCGGAGCGTCAACTCGGCGTAATGGCGGACGCCGCCCAAAACGCGTTGACCGCCGCCGGAAACCTCCGCCGACTTTTGCAGCGTTTCGCGGTAGCTGACGCGGGGGTCGCGGACGCGAACGCGGAGTTTGTGTTCGCGTAAAAGCCGGTGTTTAATGACTTCGAGGTGAAGTTCGCCCATTCCGCTGACGAGCGTTTGACCGGTTTCTTCGTTGACCGACGCTTGGAACGTCGGGTCTTGACGGCGCATCGACTCGAGAACCGCTTTCAGTTTCTTGTGTTCGTCGGCCGACTCCGGCTCGATCGCCATCGAAACGACCGTTTGCGGGAAGGTGATCGACTCGAGCAAAATCGGGCTCTTGACGTCGCACAACGTGTCGCCGGTAACGCTAAAACGCAAGCCGATGACGCCGCAGATGTCGCCCGCCGAAACGGAGTCGACTTGCTCGCGGTGGTCGGCTTGAATGCGCCAAATTTGCGGCATATTCTCCTTTTGCTTCGCTCGCGGGTTCAGGACGCGCGAGTTGGCGTTCAGCGTTCCGGAGTAAACGCGGATGAAGAACATATCGCCGTGCGGGTTCGACTCGATTTTGAAAATCAGCCCGGCGAACGGCTCCGTGTCGAGCGGTTTGCGCTCCAGCTTCTTTTCTTCGTTCGCGGGGTAGGTTCCTTCGACCGGCGGCAAATCGGTCGGCGACGGGAGGTAATGGCAAACCGCGTCCATCGCCGGTTGAACGCCGATCCCGTCGAGCGCGGAACCGCAGAGAACCGGAACGCCCATGTCGGAAAGGGTCGCTTGACGGAGAACCGAGCGAATCGTTTCGGCCGGAACCTCTTCGCCGGAAAGGAGCAGCTCGGTCATCTCGTCGCTGAACATCGAGAGATCGTCGAGGAGTTTTTCGCGGTAAAGTTGCGCTTGTTCGAGCATTTCCGGCTCGATTTCGGACGTTTCGTAGTTGCGCCCGTTCGAGGTCGGGTCGAACGTCAGTTGCTTCATCTCGATCAAGTCGATCGTGCCGCGGAACGCCTCCGGGAGGTGGGGCGGGCCCGCGCCGACCGGAATCGAAACGACGATCGGCGTCGCGTTGAGGCGTTTTTCAATGTCTTCCACGACGGCGTAAAAGTCGGCGCCTTCGCGGTCCATCTTGTTGACGAACGCGACGCGCGGGACGTGATACTTATCCGCTTGCCGCCAAACGGTTTCGCTCTGCGCTTCGACGCCTTCGCGAGCGCTGAAAACGACGAGCGCGCCGTCCAAAACGCGGAGCGAGCGTTCGACTTCGGCGGTGAAGTCGACGTGTCCGGGCGTGTCGATCAAGTTGAACGTGTAATCGTTCCAGTCGAACGTAACGCAGGCGGCGCGGATGGTGATGCCGCGTTCGCGCTCTTCCGGGTCGAAGTCGGTAACGGTCGTTCCGGCGTCGACCATCCCGACTTTATGCACGAACTGCGAGTAGAAGAGCATTTTTTCGGTAACGGTCGTTTTGCCGGCGTCGATGTGCGCGACGACGCCGATATTCCGCAACTTTTCCAGGTTCGGGGACGACGTTTTTTCTTTGGCCATGGGGCTTCTCCGACGCAAAAGGGGCGAACGCCGCGTCGACAAACGACGAAACGCGACGACGGGGACGGGGAACAAAACGCGACTTTGACGGTCGCGCCGACTTTAACGCGAGTTTCGGGACGAAAAGAACCGAAACGAACGGAAGCGGCGGCGGGCGCAAGCGCGTTTCGACGGAACGAAACGTCGGCCCCGACGCAAAAAGCGGGAGGCGCGAAACGATTTCGACGCGCAAAAACGCGTCTCTATTTTAACGTCTCGAACGCCGTCGCGCCAGGGGGGACGCCCGTTTCGGCGCAATTTCCCCGGTTTCGTCGTCGCGGCGAATCGGCGCAACAGGCGTTTTTTACCTGTTTTGCGTATTTTGCCTAACTTTTGTCGTATTAATTAATATATATAATATACTCCGCAACGAAGCGACGCGAACTCGGCGGGGGAAAACCGGCGGTCGGGGAAGAACGGCCCGTCGGCCCAACGGTCGATCGGCGTCGGGGCGGAATCGCGGCCCAACGGTCGAGCGGTCAACCGGCGTTCGGGAAAGAATCGCGGCCCAACGGTCGAGCGGTCAACCGGCGTTCGGGAAAGAATCGCGCCCCAACGGATTAACGGTAAAACGGCGAAGCGGCGCAAAATAAAGCGGTCGCGACGGTAAAACGGGCGTTTTGGCGAAAAGGGCGGGGAAAAGTCGCGAAATTTTGAGCGACGGCGGAAAAAACGCTTGATTTTCGTTTTCGCGTCGGGTACAATCGACTTCGGCGCCGGAGAAAGCGTCGAAGCAAGTTTTGTTTTTATCGCGTTTTTGCGAAATTTTTTCGCGTCGAAAGGGAAAATATGTCGTCTCCGTTGAATCGTCGTTCCTTCATGGGCGCCGCGGCCGCGTCGGCGTTCGTTCCGTATTTCTTCAGCCCGGCGTCGGCGGACGACAAGGCCGTTCCCGGTTTCGACCAAACGAAGACCGACGCCGCGAAAGACGGTTGGAAGCCGTATACCGACCGCAAGCTCCGCGTCGGGCTCGCCGGATACGGCTTCTGCAAGTTCGGCGCCGAGTTCGAATTCCAAAATCACCCGAACGTCGAGGTGGTCGCCGTTACCGACCTCTTCCCGGACCGTTGCGCCGAGTTCGCCAAGCGCGTCAAGTGCGAAAAGACGTACCCGTCGCTGGAAGAGATGGTGAAAGACGACTCGATCGAAGCGATTTTCTGCGCCACCGACGCACTGTCGCACGCCAAACACGCGATTCTTTGCCTCGAACACGGGAAACACGTCGCGCACGCCGTTCCGGTTTTCTACGGCGACGTCGAATGGGCGGACAAACTCCTCGAATGCGTCAAAAAGAACCGCGGGCTCAAGTACGCGATGTTCGAAACGTCCGTTTTCCACGACGATCTTTACGCGATGGAAAAAATTTACAAAGCGGGCGGTTTCGGGCGAATCGTCTACTCCGAAGGGGAGTATTTTCACACGAAGGAACCGGGCGCGCCGTCGTACCCGTCGTACAAAGATTGGCGCAAAAACGGGACGCCCCTTTGGTACCCGACCCACGCGACGGCGTATTACGTCGGCGTTACGCACAAGAGTTTCACCGAGGTTTCCGCGCAGGGGATTTTGCCGTTCGACGACCCGAACCCGACCCCGAACGGCTCCGGCAACGTCTTTAAGGGCGAAGTCGGCTTCTTCAAAACGAGCGAAGGCGGCCTCTCGCGGATGGCGTGTTGCAACGCGTACGGAACGTACCTCGAAGCCGGGCGCGTTCGCGGCGAAATCGGCGGAATGGACGCGACGTATACGCCGTTCGACCAGGCTTACGTCGGGAACGGCGACGGGCGGCGCATCGTGAAGGCGCTCGGCGACAAGATTCGCAAACCGGCGCTCCCGCCGGGGGTGAGCGCGGGCGGACACGGCGGCTCGCACGGGTACCTCGGCTGCGATTTCGTCGACGCGATTTTGAAAGACCAAGAGCCGGCGGTCGGGATTCTCGACGCGTTGAACATGACCGTCCCGGGGTATTACGCGCACTTGAGCGCCGTTAAGGACGGCGAAACGCTCAAAATCCCGCAATATACGCTCTAAACGACGCGGCAAAAGCGGGATAATCGGCGTTCGTCGACGCGGAACGTCGGCGTCGCTTAAAGCGCCGAAGCGTTTTGCGTCGACGGCGCCTTATTTCTTGCGTCCTTTATTTCTTGCGTTCTTTGCGCTTCGGATTTCGCCGCGCGTCGTTAAAATTGGAACGGCGCGTCGGCGAATCGGGCGTTTTTCGCGCTTCGGTCTCTTGACGTTTTGGTCGTTTCGGGTTATACAATAATTACGGCGAATCTTGTAAACGAAGGGCGACGCGGTTGAGCATTGGCGGCGCCGAGTTCGTTGGATTTTTTAATCGTTTACGCATTGCGAATCGACGGACGTCGCGGACGTTGTTCTCGTTTCTTGTTTCGCCAAACGCTAAAACGTTTCGGCGTCGTTTTGTCGACGGAACGCGGAATTTTCGAACGGGGTTGAGCGTTGGAAAGGTTCCGCGTCGTTGGAGTCGGGCGACGTTCGAGCGGTAATTTCGTTATTTTTATATCGAGGCGCGAGAAATCGCGTCGTTGAGAGGCTGCAATGAAAAAGAATAACGTTAAGGCGGGCGGTTTTACGCTCGTCGAGCTGTTGGTCGTTATCGCGATCATCGGTATTTTGATCGGTTTGCTCCTTCCGGCCGTCCAAGCGGCTCGCGAAGCGGCGCGTCGTATGCAATGCACGAACAACATGAAGCAATATTTGCTCGCGTTGCAAAACCATCACGACGTTAACGACTACCTGCCGTCGCAATTCGCGTACGGTTCCGGCGTCAAATCTTGGCGTTTCGGCGTTCACTACCAACTTCTGCCGTATATGGAGCAAGCGGCGCTGAAAGACGCGATCGACGGCAATACCGGCCTGACGCAACCTTGGCTCCCGAGCGCGCAAGGCGACAACGCCGAAGCGTGGAAAATCCGCACGACGAAAGTTACGACGTTCCTCTGCCCGTCCGACCAACAAGCGGGCGAACTGGTGAAGCTCGGCGCCAAACACAATCACGACGGTCGTCCGACGAACATCGTTTACTGCATGGCCGACTGTATCGCGCGTATCGACAACTCGAACGACTCGTCCGGGAAAGTCGAAAGCGACGGGAACGGCGGCTACCGTTTGGTCGGCAAGGGCGCCGGTTGGGGGAACTGCGACCACCGCGCCGTTTTCCACTGGTACAAACGCTGGAACTTCTCCGGAATCACCGACGGCACGAGCAACACGATCGCTTGTTCCGAAGCGTGCGCCGGCGACTACGCGCACGACAAAATCCGCGGCGCGGTCGTTTACTACTCCGGTTTCGACGCCGGGAACTGGGTCGCGAAACCGAGTCTCTGCATGAACCAACGCGGTAACGACCCGGGAACTTACGCGAGCGCGGTCATCCAACACCCGCGTTGCGGCAACTGGCTCGACGGTCTCCCGATGTTGACCGGTTTCTCGACCGTTATGCCGCCGAACTCGCCGTCTTGCGGGAAATACAACCAAGAGCAAGCGCAAGTCGCGATGTACACCGCGACGAGCTATCACTCGGGCGGCGTCAACTGCGGTTTCTTCGACGGTTCGGTTCGCTTCATTCCGGAAACGGTCGACACGAACGGCTTGGCCAATATTCCGACCGGGAAAACGCTGACCGGCCAAAGCCCGCTCGGCGTCTGGGGCGCGATGGGAACCCCGAACGGCGGCGAAACGAACGCGTCGCTCTAATCGCCGACGAACCGACTTTAACGGTCGCGTAAGATTTGCGCCCGCGTCCTTGCTTCGAACGAAAAGCGAGGGCGCGGGCGTTTTGCGTTGGGTTTGAGAAAAATAGCGATTTTGCGTTTCCGAGCGCAACTTTTTGCGAGGCGACGCCGGTTTTCGCGCGTCGCCGCTTCTTGACGGGGTTCCGCTCCGATGTATAAATAAAAGGCAAAGAATCGCTTAAAGAAGCCGAACGTGAGAAACGGCTAACGAAACGACGGCGGAACTTGGGAAACGCCGTCGAACCTTGTCGAGATGGAAAACTTTTCGCACCGGCGCCGCCGAACGGTCGCGCGTTACTTTTTTCCCAATCTTTTCACCTGAGAGCAAAAGCGTTCGAGAGACGCGTCGACGCGAATTTTCGCCGTTTTTTCGGAACCGCGCTTCGGTTTCGGGATTTAAACGGGGGTTGGCGTTTTCGACGTTTCGAGCGAGCGCGATTAGATTTTTTCCTTTTATGACAGCGGAGCGCGATGTTATGTCGCGTCGAAGAAAGGTTTCCTATGCGAAACAACAACGTGAAACGGGG
>JAFTUJ010000144.1 GCA_017466305.1 Thermoguttaceae bacterium | reverse complement strand
TTCCAAGTACTGCCCGCCGACCGAGCCTCTCATTCCCGACGACGTGGCGTCGTTAATCGGTTGTAAAGTCGACGGTTGCGGCTCTTCGGAGGGCGCGCGGACAAATAAAGTCGCCAATTCCGGCGCGGCGACGTATTCGCCCGGAACGCCGTCGACGGTCGCCGCAACCCTTGCGACGCATCGAGATAAGGTCGATTCGTTTAATGCGCGGTCAGCGGCGTCTTCGTCGAAATAAGCGGCGGAGTCGGAAACGTTTTCGACGTCGAGCGTATAGTACGCGGCGTCGCCGAACGCGAGTTCCGTCGGATAAAGAGCGAACGTCGCGCGGAGCGGATTGCTTTCTAAGTCTTGCGGATCGACGATTTGCGTCGCGACGTCGCCGGAGCTTCCGATGGGTGGGAGCGGCAAAGCGTCGCCGCGCCGCGAGTCGGAAGCGGGGTTGCAAGCGAACGTCGCCGCGAAGACGACGAGTATAAGCGTTGCAAATGCAAGGGTTGCGTTGGTTTGTTTCATTGTCGGTTCTCCGTTGAAATTGGAAAAACGCGCCGCTTGTTTAAAGAAAAACGACGCGGCGTCGTCTGTTAAAAAACGGTGATTTGTTACTTTGTGTCGCTCGACGGACGAGGACCGGACGACGGTGGTTGCGACGCGTCGGAAGTCAGCGCGTTGCAAAGGGTTGCGTTTTTCTCGGCAAGTGGTTTTTTGCGCTTAAAAGACTTGGATTTGATCGCGGCGTTGAAATACCAACGTTGCGAGAGAAGGAAATCGGTCAAAACGAGGCGTTGCGGCTCCGGACGATTTTGGAGCCAATCGAGCAAGCCTTGGAGCGCGGCGTCCGATTTTTCCCCCTGGGGCGCGTCGTAATATTCGAGCTGCAAACGAGTTAGCGTTATTTCGTCGCGGAGCGTCGAGGGCGCGAACTCCGTTTCAAGGCGTCGCCAACCCGCTAGGGTCGCCGGATTGTTTGGCGTCGACGGCTTGCGATTACCCGGGCGGATAAAAATCCAAGGCGAAAAGGGATAGCCTTCGAAGTAAAGATAACTCGTCGACGTCGCCGGTAAGTCGGGCGTGTCTAAGTCGTCTTGCCAAGAGACTTTGAAACCTCCCTTAACGCGCGGTAAGAGGTTGGCTTCGGACGTTTTAGCGAGCCAGCGACGAAGCGTCGCGGTTTCTTTTTCGGGGCGACGCTCGACGAGAACCGGCAGGCGGCCTTGGACTTTCCGGACGTCCTGCGGGCCCGGCGTCGCGGGCGTCAAGATTTCGAAGTTGAAATTTAAGTCGCAAGAAACCGGCGCTTGCGCGATTTTTTTCTCCAACGCCGAATAAAACGGCGCGTCGAAATCTTCGAGCGGCGGAACTTCGACGACGAAGCGGCTCCAAAGGCGGCGCTCGCCCGGCGCCAGCGTAACTCGCGGCGGGACAAGGAAACCTTCGCCTCGCGTCTGCTTTTCGAAGTAACAACGCGCTTCGGCGTCCGGAATTTCGCGCGACGTTATCGAAAAACAAAGCGGATCGTTGACTTCGCTGTAAAGATTCGAAAAAATTTCGAGCGGTTTCGACGCGGCGTTTTCAACGTAAACGGCGACGTAAACCGGGTCGCCGAAACGGATTACGTCGGGAAAAAAGTTGGCGACGACGCGAAGCGCCGGATTCGCGTCGGGCGGATACGGGATCGCGTCGCGTCGTCCCGTCGCTTTGTTGTAAAAGGTTTTTTCTTCAAGAGAAACGGTAAATTCGGACGACGCGACCTCATCGGGCGACGCGGCGAACGACGTCGCCGACGTCGGAAAGACGGCTTGACTAACGCTTGCCGTCGCAAGGATTAGAAGCGTCGCGACGCCGAGTTTGAATTTTCGCGCGAAACGAAACGGTTTCGCGGCGGACGGGGCGGCGGAAGGATTCGAGTTCATCGGGTTTCCTTTCGTTGAAATGTTATTTGACGTCGTTAATTGGCGTCGACGTCGGAAGTTAACTTGTTGCAAAGGATTGCGTTCTTTTCTTTGAGCGGCGTTTGGAGGAAAAGGACGCGATTCGAGCGAAGCGATTCCGTCAAGACGGCGCGTTGCGGTTCCGGGCGGTCGCGCAACCAATCGACTAACGCTTGTAGCGCGGCGTCGGACGCTTCGCCGTTTGGCGCGTTGTAATATTCGAGTTGCAAACGGGTTAGCGTTATTTCGTCGCGGAGCGTCGAGGGCGCGAACTTCGCTTCCAACGCGCGCCAACCGTCGAGCGTCGTCGGCGCGACGGACGGCGTCGACGACGGTTTTCGGACGCCGTATCGCGCAAAAATTCGCGTTTCGTAAGACTTGCCGTTTAAGGAGATCGACGCGCTTTTGGGGAGATCGTTCGGCGTATGGAAACGCGGGCCTTTGCGCAAACCGTCGCGGGAACGCGTCGGCAAAGCGTTCGGCGGCGTCGCTTCAAACCAAGTTGAGATAAGCGTTAACTCATTGACGTCGCGGCGTTTAAGGGAGAGCGTCGTTTCGAAGAAAATCGGTTCTTGCGCGGGAAGCGGAACGTCGGACAATTCGCGGTCGGGGCGATATTCGACGCGCAACCGCAACGCGACGCTTTTTTGTCGCGACAGTTTGTCGCGAACCGCCGCCCAAAACGGGGCGTTCCAGTCTTCGAGCGGCGGAAATTCGAGCGCCGTTTCCGCGCGCCGACGTTTTTCGCCGGGCGAAAATTTGACGTAACTGCCTAAGCCGCCGATCATTGGAGCGTCGCGATAGAGCGGCGACGCAAACTCCGGCGCGGCGACGTATTCGCCCGGGATTCCGTCCGCCGTAACGGAAATTCGCTCGAAAGCGGTAAGAAGTTTGGCGTCGCGGTCGTCGTAAAATCCCGGAAGCGAACGGGTTGCGTTTGAAACGTTTTGAACGTTTAACGTTAAGTACGCGACGTCGCCGAACGTAAGTTCCGTCGGATAAAGGGCGAACGTCGTTGCGAAAGAATCTCGCGGTCGCGGTTCGACGGTTTGCGTCGCGACGTCGCCGACGCTTCCGAGCGGCGCGGGCGGGGCGGCGATCGTTTCGGCGGTCGTCGCGGTAAAAATGATTGCAAACGTTGAAAAAACAAATGTTAAAACGATGCGTTGCATTTTTTATTTTTCCTCGGGGGCGTTCGAAAGGAAATTCGGAAGAGCGGGCTGCGCGTCGAGGTTCGGCGCTAACCGCAGTTCTTGCGCGAGCTTGCGTAGTTTTTCTTTGAGCGGCGTTTGCTCGAGTTCGAATTCGCGACTGAGAGGCCGGCGCTCCAAGACGCGACGTTGCGTTTCCGGGCGTCGCGACAACCAGTCGAGCAACGTTTGGAGCGCGGCGTCCGATTCGGGGCCTTTCGGCGCGTTGTAATATTCGAGTTGCAAACGAGTTAGCGTTATTTCGTCGCGGAGCGTCGACGGCGCGAACTCCGCCTCCAACGCGCGCCAACCGTCGAGCGTCGTCGGGTTGTTCGGGTCGGACGGCTTGCGATTCCCTAGGCGGATAAAAAGCCAAGGATCGTAACGTCGACCGCCGATTTCAATATCGCTCTTGCCGCTCGATTTTAACCAACCGTCGCGCGGGACTTTACGTGTTTCCTCGGCGCGCGGGAAAAGCTCCGGCGGCGTCGCGTCGTACCAACGTTGAATCCGCTCCGTTTCGCCGTTCGGACGCGGTTTGACGACGATTTTCAAGTCGACCGTTTCGAAACGAACGTCTCGGTTTTTGTCTCGGTAAGCGCTGTTAATACTGAGGTTGCAAACGATTCCTTCGGGTTTGTCGCGGAGCTTTTCGCGCAACTCCTTCCAAAACGGGGCGTTCCAATCTTCGAGCGGCGGAAAATCGACGGTGCGACGCGATGTAATTTTCTTTTCTCCCGGGAGAAAGTCGCGAAATTGCGGGGCAAAGTCGATATGCGCCGAGCTTCCTTTTTCCGGAAGGAAGTCGTAACTTCCCGAAATATCGGGGCTTGAAATGGAACCGAGCGAATCGAAAAGATCGCCGTAA
This sequence comes from Thermoguttaceae bacterium, assembly GCA_017466305.1. GTDB lineage: Bacteria > Planctomycetota > Planctomycetia > Pirellulales > Thermoguttaceae > RUG369. The sequence continues at coordinate 2,891 of JAFTUJ010000144.1, read as the reverse complement.
AAAGCGTTCAGCCAATTGGGAATCGTCTTGGACGAACGATTTTCCTCTTCGGAAACAACGTAAATCGCGTCGCCAAAATAGATTGCGTCGGCGGGATAGAGTTTGAGGACGCAACGGATCTCGGGACGCGTTTCGTCGCAACGAACTTCGAAGGTCGCGGCGGAACCGGTCGAGCCGGGCGCCGGAGCGGGAGGCGTCGACGCGTAAACGGCGGAGACGGCTAAGGTTGCGAATGTTGCGAATGTTGCGGCGGAAAGCAGCGCCGCGCGGGCGATAGGACGGCAAGACATTGTTACTCCTTTTATTGCAAGGGTTGCGTTAGGGCGCGGTTCAAAATCGATTCGACCGCGAACGGGAAAAAAGCAAAACGGGGGAAGGCAAAGGATTGAGGAAGGAACCGAACGACGCGTTAACGTTCGGACTCTAAGCTTATCGCTTGCAATAGGTTGCGGCGTTTCTCTTCGAGCGGCGTCTTTTGGAAATTGCGAAAAGCGCCAAAGCTGAAATAAAGCGAATACGTCAGCGCGACGCGTTGCGGTTCCGGGCGCTCGCGAAGCCAATCGGTTAACGCCTGTAACGCGGCGTCGGACGCTTCGGCGTCCGGAGCGTCGTAATATTCGATTTGCAAACGGGTTAGCGTTATTTCGTCGCGGAGCGTCGACGCCGCGAACTCCGCTTCCAGCGCGCGCCAACCGTCGAGCGTCGTCGGGTTGTTCGGGTCGGACGGCTTGCGATTCCCGACGCGGACGAAAAACCAAGGATCGTAAGCTCGACCGCCGATTTCAATATCGCTCGCGCCGCTCGACATTAACTCGTCGGCGCGCGGGACTTTATAGCCCCAGCGGTGAATCGGGAACAGTTTCGGCGGCGTCGCGTCGCGCCAACGTTGGAGCCGCTCCGTTTCGCCGTTCGGACGCGGTTTGACGACGATTTCCAGGTCGACCGTTTCGATTTGCAGACGGTTCTCGCGATCTTTGTAAGCGTTGTCGACGATGAGTTTACAAGGGATTCCTTCCGGAGCGTCGCGGAGTTTTTCGCGAAGTTCCTTCCAAAACGGCGCGTTCCAATCTTCGAGCGGCGGAAACTCGAAGAAGCGAACCGACGTAACGCGCTTTTGACCGGGGAGGAAGTCGCCGCCAGTCCAAGCGTAATCGATCGTCATCGCGCAAACGTCTTCGGGGACGAACTCGTAACTGCCCGAGATTTCAGGACTTGAAATGGAGCCGCCGTCCCAAGGCGAGTAGGAGCCGACCTGTATCGGAAAACCGAGCCCAACGCGCATCGTTTCGTCCGAGCGGTTTTCCTCTTCGTCGACGACGTAAAGCGCGTCGCCAAAGTAAATTGCGTCGGCGGGATAAACTTTGATCGTTCGACGAAGTTCCCGAAGCGCTTCGTCGCGTCGCGCCTCCAACGTCGCGACGGAACCGGTCGAGCCGGGCGCCGGAGCGGGAGGCGTCGACGCGTAAACTGCGGAGACGGCTAAGGTTGCGAATGTTGCGAATGTTGCGAATGTTGCGGCGGAGAGTAGCGCCGCGCGGGCGCTAGAACGGTAAGGCATCGTTATTCCTTTCGTTGTAAGGGGCGATCTGACGTCGCGCGGTTAAAAAACGGCGAAGCCTAACGCTTCTAAGAGCTTGCGGTTCTTCGCGTTAAGGGGGAAATCTTTGCCGTAGGCGCGCCGTTCGCGGAGGTAAGTTCGCGATTCGTTAAGCGTCGCCGACATGACGTCGCGTTGCGGTTCCGGGCGGCTTTGGAGCCAATCGACTAATGTTTGTAACGCGGCGTCGGACGCTTCGCCTTCTTCGGCGTTATAATATTCGAGTTGTAAACGGGTTAGAACGATTTCGTCGCGGAGCGTCGACGGGGAAAACTCCGCTTCGAGCTTGCGCCAATCGGTTAATTTTCGCGGCGCGTTCGGGCGGTTTGGCTTGCGGAAGCTGAAACGGACGAAAGCGCGCGGGTCGAACGAACGACCGGCGACGCGAACGCCGCCTCGAGGGTTGGGCGGCAACTCTTCGGAGCGCAAGCGTTTGCGGTTCGCTTCGTCGATAATCGGCAAAAGACGCTCCGGCGTCGCGGCGAGCCAATCTTCGAGGCGGCGCGTTTCGGCGTCCGGGCGTTCCTTGACGACAAGCGGAACGGAAAGCCGTTCGCCGTCGGGAGTTATAAAATAGCCCGGCGTCCAGCGGCAGGGAACGCCGTCGGGCGCGTCGCGAAGTTTTTCGCGCAACTCCTTGAAAAACGGCGAGTTCCAGTCTTCAAGCGGCGGAACTTCGCAAAAGTAGCGCGAGACGATGCGGCGTTCGCCCGGCGCCAAGGGGCGCGTTTCGACGCCGCGTTCGCAGTAAAGGTCGGTCGGATATTCCGGAATCGCTTCGTAACGCGTTGAAAAACCGGCGCTTGAAAGCGTCCCGATCGAACCGCAGGGCTCCGGAAAACCGAGCGCCCGCCGCGGGATCGTTTCGGAAGAACGGTTTTCTTCCGCGACGGTTAAATAAACGACGTCGCCGACGTAAAGTTCCGTCGGGTAAACGGTTAGCGTTTGCGCGACTTCGGGCGCGTCCGGGTCGGCTTGGAGTTCGAACGTCGCGACGGAACCGGTCGAAGCGGCGGGCGGAGCGGGAGGCGGCGTCGCGGGCGAACGGTCGCAAGCGACGAACGTTGCGACAACGAGTAGTAACGCGGGGGAAAGAATGTTAATTTTGCGCATCGGTTCGGCCTTTTAGGGTTGATCGGGAAAAAGGAAAGGCGGAAGTCGGCGCGGCGTCGCGTCGCTTCGTTAATGAAGACGAATCGCGGCGGGGGACGGATTTCGGAAAGTCGCGATTTTTTGAAAATTTTTGGAGAAAAAGGGGATAAAAAGGGGAGAAAAAGGGGAGAAAAAGGGGAGA
>JAFTUJ010000143.1 GCA_017466305.1 Thermoguttaceae bacterium | reverse complement strand
GGAAGAGACCGGGGGACGTTGGAAAAAGAGAAGAAGCGCCCGCGTCGCGGCGGTTTGAGCGGCGACGCGGGAGAAAAAACGTCAACGGTAAATAAAGGTCGCGCTCAACGTCGCGTCGCGGTCGGCGACCGTTCGGAGCCAATACGCTTGGAACGTATCCGGGAAGTCGAACTCAACTTGTTGACCCGCCGGGACTTGGAAGCGGCGGTATTCTCGCCAATCGCCGGTCGCGGTCGCGTCGGCTTCCAACGCGATTTCGACGTCGGCGTCGGAATGGTTTTCGAGAACGAGCGTTTTGCGGTCGAAACCGGTCGCGAGCATCGGATCGGACGGCGCGCCCGCCGCGACCTGGGTTGCGCGCCAAACGGAGCCGCGTCCGACCGCTTTGCCGAACGCCCAAAGATCGTCGACCGAACCAAGCCAAAGCGCGGCGCCGCCGTCGTCGGAGCGAACGATTCGCCCGGCTTCCGGAATTTTGGCGGACGCTTGCGTCGCGTCGGCGGTCGCGACGTCGCCGGTTGTTGCGGCGGCGGTTGTTGCGGCGGCGTTATCCGCCGAGTTTTGAACCGGTTGCGGCGCGACGCCCGCGAGCGCGAGCAAACCGCGATACGAGACGTAATCGACGATTAAGCGACCGTCCGTCGCGATCGGACGAATCTTCGCGAACCCGCCCGCGTTTTGAGCAGGAAGTTCGTAAAACGTTCCGGCGCAATGGAATAAGTCGCGCTCCGTCGCCGTTTCGCGGTCGAGTCGGCAAGGAAGGGGCGACGCGACCCGGGCGGCGTCCTCCGAACCGATCGGGAGGCGATAGCGGTTTCCGTTCAACGCGACGACGGCGCTTAACTCGTCGATTGTAAAGACTTCCGGCGCCGGGTGACGCGGCTCGACCATCGCCTTGACGCGCCCGATCGTGCCGGGCTCGCCCCCTTCGAAACGGCAAGGAACGCGTTCGAGGCGACCGTCTTCGGTCAGTTCGTAATAGCGTTCTTCGGCGACTTGACCGTCTTTGACGATCGACGAAACGACGGCGAGGCGATCGTTGTCGGCGCGAACCCAAAAACGGGCGCCGAGGAAGTCGGAAACGTCGGCGGGCGAAGCGATTCCGTCGAAAATCGGCGCGGCTTGCGTCGGGCGGTCGTCGGCGTTCTTGTAATGAAAGAAGCAGGTCGCGTCGGCGAGATCGGCGTTCGAGCGGACGCGAATCCATTCGCCGATTTCGGTTTCCGCGAAGTCGACCCAAACGGTTCCGGCGCCGTATTTTACGTCGGACGGTTGCGCGGCGCCGTCGGCGTTCGCGGTCGAACTTTCGGCGGCGTTTTGTTGAGCTTGTTGAGCTTGTTGGGCTTGTTGGGCTTGTTGGGCTTGTTGGGCTTGTTGGGCGTCCGCGCTAAGGGAGGGCGCGTTTTTCGGGACGACGACCGTTTTCAGCGGTTCCCAAGCGCCGGTTCCGTCGCGGTCGACTTCGAACGTAATTTCAACGTTTTGAACGCCTTGGGGAAGCGTCGCGTCGGCGAAATCGACGAACGCGCTCCGACGGTCGAAACCGGCGAAGAGGTAGGCGTCCGACGCCGCGTCGCGCTTGACCGCTTCGTCGAACCAAACCGCGCCGCGACCGAGCGCCGGGCCGAACGCGTCGAGTTTTTCCGGCTCGACGAACCAAAGGTTCGAGTTCGAGCGACCCGGGCCCGCGACCGCGCCTTTGAGCGGCGATTTGTTCAAAAATTCGCTCTTCGCCGCGTCGTCGCAACCGAACGCGACTCGACCGTTCCAAAGCGCAAAGTCGCCGATAACTTTGAGATACGTCGAGCGCGGACGGATTCCGCGAGCGTTCGCGGCGCTAAAATCGCTCGGAAAACGCCAAAAATGCCCGTGCATCGTCGCCAAAAAATCGGTCGGCGAGTCGATTTCGCGAATCCGCGGCCATTCGGTGTTCCAGCCGTGCGCCCCGTCGTAACAGTGCGACCCTTTCGGGAGGCGGTAAAAGCTCCATTGCCCGCCGTCGAGAACCGCGAGAATAACGGAACGATAATCCCAGCCGAGCGACCAAAGCGGGTCGTTTTCCGCGTCCGCGCCGTCGATTCCGCCCTTCGTCGTTACTTCCGTAAACTGCTTGCGCAAAACGACTTGCCAATCGCCGTCCGCCGTTTTCTCCGCGAGGCAGCCGGACGGAACGTTCGGATTGACGCGCGCTTCGGTCGAATTTTCGCCGTTATTCGCGTAAACGAGCCGACCTTGCGACGTATAGCCGCCCTTGCCGTGATAGCCGGGGAGAACGTCGGCGCCGTCCGGACGCGGGCGGTTGCCGTCGGTATAAAGCTCTTTCACCGCGAGCGTTGCGACGTCGACTTCGTAAAGCCCCTCTTCCATTGTGAGAAAGTAAACCTTGTTTTTCGGGTCGGTTAGGTGCCTTGCGACGGCGGTGTGCCGCCCGAACATTTGCGAATGCGGAATCGTCCGGACGGTTCCGTCGGCGCCGATCGCGTGCGACCCGATGAAAAGCTGATTCGACTCGCGGTGAATCATTCGGTTGGCGTTCGTGCCGCCGACGCTTTCCGGGCGCGTCGTTCGATTCAAGTCGGCGTCGATTTCGTAAAGCTTGTCGCTGGAACCGTTTGGCGAGTGCGGGCCGTAAGTGATCGTCCAAAGACGCCCGGCCCAAGGAACGACCGCGCCGGTTCCGCATTCGTTTTCGTCGTTGAACCAAGCGAGATGCGGATAAATCACGCCGAACTAACGTTTTAGCGAGAGCGGCGTCGGCGGCGCGTCCGGTTGAACGGTTGCGTTGGCGGCGGTTGCGTTGACGTCGGCGGTTGCGTTGACGTCGGCGGGTGCGTTGACGTCGACGGTTGCGTTGACGTCGACGGTTGCGT
>JAFTUJ010000142.1 GCA_017466305.1 Thermoguttaceae bacterium | reverse complement strand
TCTTGCACCGACAGCGAACGCGCTTTCGTTCGCGGGTCGTCGGCGATTTTTTCCCAAAGAATGACGGAAATCGGTTCGTTCGGGTCGACGCCGCTTAAACTCGTTTGGGTCGGCAAGGTATTTTTAAAGCTCGCGAAGTTGTCGAATTCCTCCAACATCGCGAGGCGTTTCGTTTCGTATTCCGGTCGCGAAAAAGTCGTCGTCGCCGGAACGCCGGCTCCGCGCAACGTTTCCAAGTCTTGCGGGAAGATGTAAAACGTTTTCGCCGTCATGCGCAGCTTGCTCGGAAGCGACGCGACCTCTTCGGAGTAACCCAATTCTAAAAGTTCGCGTCGTTTCTTCTCCAACTGCTTTTGCGATTGCAGAATATGATAATTTTCGAGCGATTTTTTCAACGGGCGTTGCACGTAATCGACCGCCATCGTCGCCATCGACGGCGCGAAACCGAGCGGAATCACCGAAATCAGGAGCCCGGCGACGACGCACATGATCGCGCCGATCATGCAAACGCGCAGTTCGTCCAAGTGTTCCAAAAAGGACATCGACGACTGGTTGAACAAATCCTCGTCTTTTTTTGTTCGGGGCATTGGAAGACCGTTCAAAGGTAAAAGGGGAAAAACAGCGCGCGGACGCCGATTTTCCGTCGCCCGCGCAATCGCTAAACTTTCTTCAGTATACCGCAAAGCGCCCCGTTTGACAAGGGAAAAACCGCCGCAAGACGCGTTAAACTAGAAAAAGCGGAGAGAATAGGCAAAATAATCGTTACTTTATCGCCCGACGTCGCCTTTTATCGGCGGCGCGCCGTTCCAATTTTACCGCTTATGCCGGCCGCGCAGTCCGCAACGTCAACGCCGACCTTTCCGATAAAACGTTTCGACGCGCGCCGCTTCCCGCGAAAATTCCCGTTGGCGCTCGACGGAAAAAACGTTAAAATAACGCCGTCGTTCGTTCCGCTCGCGTTTCGTTTGCCCGACGTTTCCTTATTTCCTTGTTTCGCCCGCTCGATATGTCCGTTTTTTCTCCGTTCGACGTTTTTTTTTCCGCGAACCGTCCGTTTTTTCTCGCCGACGTTTTCCCGACGGCGGCGCTTGAACGAGCGCGACTCGCCGCCGCGTCGGAGATTCCGGTTTTTATTTCGGGCGAACGGGGCGTCGGCAAGGAAACGCTCGCGCGCTTGATCGCCGCGACGTCGGAACGCTCGCAAGCGCCGTTCGTCAAAGTCCGCTGCGACCGTCTTTCGCCCCGCCAAGCCGCCTCGCTCTTAACCGTTTGTTCGGAAGACGCGGCAAACTCGGCGTTTTACGCAAGAGCGGGCGACGGCGCAAGCTCGGCGTTTAAAGCAATTCCGGCAAACGGCGCAAGTTCGACGGTCGCGCTCGACGACGCTTGGGCGGCGGAAGTCGGCGACGGCGTCCTTTATTGGGCGGAGGTCGACGCGCTCCCGGCTCGCGCTCAACGGCGCTTGGCGACGCTCCTTGCGGAAAACGCGGCGCCGTTTAGCTCGATTCTCGGCTCGTCGCGTTCGTTCGTCGACGCGGCCCGCGACGGCGCGCTCGCCCCGGAGCTTAAATCGACTTTAACGGCTTTTCCGATTTTTCTACCGTCGCTCTTCGATCGACGCGCCGAAATCGCCAAGCTTCTTCCGCCCTTTTTGCGCGACGCGGCCCAACGTCTCGGCGTTTTGCCCCTCGTTCCAACCGAACGCGACCTCGGCGTCGCGTCAAAAATCAATTTCCGTCAAAACATTCGCGACTTGCGTCGTTATTGCGAAATCGCGACGCTTCAAGGCGACTTCCCGCGAACGCTTCCCGCCGCCGAAGCGCGCCTTGCGAACCTTGAGCGCCCCGAAACCGACGAAAGCCGGCAAGTCGGGTCAAAAGCGCAAACTTTAACGCCGAATCGTCGCGTCAAAATCGACGCCGACGCCGACGATTCCGCCGACCAAGCCGCCGCGACGCCGTTAACGAAGGAAAATTTCCCGACGCTCGACGCGGCCGCGAAAGCGCACGTCGTCGCCGCGCTCCGCTTGACCGGCGGAATCGTCGAGGGCCCGTCCGGCGCCGCCGCGTTGTTGGCGATCAATCCGCACACGTTGCGCGCTCGAATGCGCAAACTCGGCCTCGATTGGGCGAAAATTCGCGACGAATCGCGATAATCGCGACGTTTTAACAATATCGTCGCCGTTTGCGTCGTCGAACGCTCGTCCGTCGCGCCGATTCAAGGGAAAAGCGGGGCCGCTCCTTGAAAAATTTACGGAAACCGTTACAATCGTCGTCAAAGCGAAAGGCTTTGCCTCAATTAACGTTTCGTTATTCGCGACTTTTCCCATTCGCGCCGTTCGCTTCCCCGCTTTTTAAGGATCCCTCGATGAAATTGAATCCTAACGTTGTTTTTCGTCAAGACGAACCCGGCGTCGCCGTTCTTTACGTTCCTCAAACTTGCGCGCTCAACGGCGCCGGAATCGCCCTTTGGAAGGCGCTCGAAACGGGCGCGGACAAAGCCGGCCTCGTCGCCGCGTTGAAAGCGACGTTCGAAGTTTGCCCCGACGACGCGACGCTCGAACGAGACGTCGACGCGTTCCTCCAAGAACTCCTTCAAAAAGGGTTCCTCCTCGAAGAAGCGAACGGCGTTTGACCCGGGCGCCGTCGGCCCATTTCCCCTATTCCCCCTAAACCGTCGATTAAGGAGCGTTCGCATGCGCCGTTTTTCCCTCGACTCCGAATTTTCGCCCTCTCGCCGACTTTTTACGAAGCGGTTAAGCGCCGCGCTCTTCGGAGCGTTCGTCGGCGGACGTCGCCTTTTCGCTCAAGACGCCGCTAATAAAGAAGCGTCTAAAAACGCCGCTTCCGACGCCGCGCCCGACGCTCCGTCGAAACCGATTTACGTCCGCAAAGGCGCCGACCCTTGGATTCTCGAATTCCGCGGCAAGTACATTTGGAGCCAATCGAACAATCCGACGCGGCAAATCGTCCTGTCGATCGGCGATACGCCGGACAAGCCGGGCCGCCCGCGCCCGGTTTGGACCGCGCCGGAAAAGGGCCCGTACTCCCGCGAACTTTGGGCGCCGGAAATTCACTGTATCGACGGTCGCTTTTATATCTACTTCGCGGCGGACGACGGCGACAATAAGAACCACCTTACTTACGTTCTCGTCTCGGAAAACGACGACCCGTTCTCGGAATACCGCCTCGAAGGCCCGCTTTACACCGGCGACGACTTCAAAGGGAAAACGAACAACCGTTGGGCGATCGACTCGACGCTTTTCGAACATAAGGGCAAGCGTTATTTGATTTGGTCCGGTTGGGAAGACGACCGCGATATTCAGTATCTTTACGCCGCTCCGATGAAGTCGCCGACGGAAACGGCGGGCCCGCGCGTCAAACTTTGCGACAACGCCGACTTCCTTTGGGAACGGGTCGAGGAGCGGCT
>JAFTUJ010000141.1 GCA_017466305.1 Thermoguttaceae bacterium | reverse complement strand
ACGTCGGTCGCGCTTCCGGCGTCGCTCCAAACGATTGACGCGCAAGCGTTTCGAGATTGCCCGGCGTTGACGCAATTTCAAATCGCGCCGGAAAATAAAAACTTCCGCGCCGTCGACGGCGTTCTTTACTCCTTCGACGGCAAGACGTTAGCGCGTTATCCGGAAGGAAAAGGCGACGCGTTCGAAGTTCCCGCCGGCGTCGAAATAATCGGCGACGGCGCGTTTTCAGGTTGCAAGTCGTTGCGAACGGTCGCTTTGTCGCTCGGCTTGCGGGCGCTCGAAGCAAACGCGTTTTCCGGTTGCAAACGCTTAACGTCGGCGCCGCTTCCCGACGGTTTGCAACATATTGGCGAATCGGCGTTTAGGGGATGCAAGCGTTTAAGAACGGCGACGCTCCCGACGGCGCTTCGTTCGCTCGGCGCGGGCGCGTTTTACGGATGCAAAGCGCTAACCGACGTCAAAATTCCCGACGGAATCGCAACCGTCGGCGCCGCGACGTTTTACGCTTGTTTTAATCTCCGTTCGGTCGCGTTTCCAAACGGTTTGCGCGAAATCGGCGCGTCGGCGTTTTACGCTTGCGACTCGTTAACGCAAGTTGTTTTGCCCAACGGGTTAGAAACGCTCGGCGCGGCGGCGTTCGGCGCTTGTCGAGCGTTGGAGTCGGTCGAACTTCCTTCAACGCTGCAAACGATTCCAACGCAAGCATTTAGCGGATGCGCGGCGCTTCAAAACGTCGCGTTTCCCGACGCCTTGCGCGAAATCGGCTCCGGCGCGTTCGACGGTTGCGCGGCGTTAGCGGAAATTTCGCTTCCCGACGGATTGCAAACGATTGGAACGTCGGCGTTTAGCGGATGCCGTTCGCTTCAATCTGTCGCAATACCGCGCGACGTTAAAACGCTCGAACTCGGCGTCTTTTGCGGATGCCGTTCGTTAACGTCTGTCGCAATTTCCGACGGCGTTCTAACCGTCGACAACGAAGCGTTTAGCGGCTGTTCGGCGCTTCAAAAAATCGCGTTTTCGACGACGTTGCGGACGCTCGGCTTCTGCGCGTTTTGCGGTTGTCGAGCGTTAACGTCCGTCGCGCTTCCAGCCTCGCTTGAAACGATCGATCCAGACGCGTTTTTCGGTTGCGCGTCCAACTTAACCGTTTACGGAAAAACGGGTTCCGCCGCGGAACGTTTCGCCGAAGACGCCGGTTTTCGTTTCGAGCCGCGTTGACGCCGCGTCATTTCAACGCTTTTAACGTCAATTGCCGTCGAGTTGTTGGAAGCGTTATCCACATCGCTTTCGCCGCTTCACTTTTAACGTCGGGACGGCGTTTTGCGTTTTTGCGCTTTTTCCCTATATCTCCGACTTACGTAAAGCGACACAAACCCGGCCCCGGCGACGGTTCTCGGGTCTTGCGTCGTTTTTGACTCATTGTAATCAACCGGCGCAACTTTAAAAAAAACTTTGATTTTTTGATTTTTTCCTTAAAACTTCTAGACGCTCGCCTCTTAAACGATTAAAACAACAATAAACTCGCTCGTCGTAAAACGTCGACGCAAGCGCCGCCAACCTAAGCAAGGAGAAAAAGATGAACGCGAATCCCGCACCGCGCCCGACGCCGAACCCGCCGTCCGATTTCAAATGGGAAATCGACGAAAACGGCGCCGTCGTTATCACTCACCGACCTCGTCGATAAAGAAAACGCGACCGAAGTCGTCATTCCCGCTGAAATCGACGGACGCCCCGTCGCGGCAATCGGCTCCTGCGCGTTTGACGGGCGCCGCTCGTTAAGGTCGATCGCGCTCCCGGACGGACTACAAACCATCGGCAAAGAAGCGTTTGACTATTGAGCTTCTGACTTAACCCTTTACGGTTCCGCCGGTTCCGTCGCGATGAAATATGCCGAGGCAAACGGCCTGCGTTTCGAAGCGCGCTGATTTTGCGTCGCGCTTTGGGCGCGAAGAGACGCGTTTACGAGAAGACGTCGCGGCGTTACGTCTTCTAGAGCGCTAAACTTTCGCCGCTTTGGCGACGCCTTGCCAACGCTTGCGCCGCGTCGACTCGCAACGTCGACGCGGCGTTTTGCGGTTTTGCGTTTTGCGCGTTCGTCTTGCGTTCTTACGTCTTACGTTCTCGCGTCCTTCGTTGACGTTCTTGCGAGCGGTCGCTTCTCTTTCGCTTGCGCTAAACGCCGCCGTCGGTTGCACGTCCGGGTTGCAAGTCGGTTTGCGACTTTGCGCGTTTTCGCTATTTTCTCCATTTCTCACATTTTAGCTAATCTATTTCCTTGACGCGCCGTTTCGAAGCGGTTTCGCGAAAAAATCGCAAAAATTGGCGAAAATCGCGTCGAAAAACTTGATTTTCGGCGGCGGTTCTGGTATCGTTAAAGACGCGTCGCCGTCGAACGCTTCCAACGCGAGCGTTCCCGGTTCCGACGGAGTTCGCCCAATCGCCCAGCTCGCCCAAATTAACGTCCAAACGGCCCAAACGCCGACTCGTTAACGCGGGAACAAGCGGCGAAAACCGAATCGGGCAAATTCGCCAAACCGCCCAGCCCGCCTAAATTAACCTCAACGCGGTCAAAGCGGAGCGGCGCCCGGCGAACGTCGAACCCGGACGGCGCTCAAATCAGTCATTATTCTTCCGCTCCCGCGAAAAAAAGCGGCGCGGAAACCGTTATTTCGCATTCCTCACGCCTTATAACGTTCGAACGGCGACGCAAAATCGCCGCGAACGCGGAGAAAGGAGCCCTTATGAAATCAACGCAACGACGCGTCGGTCGTCGAGACTTTTTGAAAGGTTGCGCGGTCGCCGGAGCCGCGGCGCTCGTTCCGACTTACGTTCCCGGCAAAGTTCTCGGGCTCGACGGCGCGACGCCGCCGAGCGCCAAAGTCAACTTCGGCGGGATCGGGATCGGCGCCCGCGGCGGACACGACTTCTCCATTTTCCTCGGGCGCGAAGACGTCCGCGTCCGCGCTATCTGCGACGTTCGCAAGTCTCGCCGCGACGCCTTGAAAGCGCAAACCGATAAAAAATACAACGATACGGACTGCGCCGTCTACAAGGATATGGAAGACCTCCTCGGTCGCGACGATATCGACGCCGTCTTGATCGCGACCGGCGACCGTTGGCACACGATGGCCTCCATCACCGCCGCGAAGTTCGGGAAAGACGTCTACTGCGAAAAACCGCTCTCCCTCACCATTCAAGAAAGCCGCGCCCTCGCCGACGCGGTCAAGCGTTACGGAATCGTCTACCAAGCCGGGACGCAACGCCGCAACATCGGCAACTTTATGCTCGCCGCCGAAATCGTCAAGAGCGGCAAACTCGGCAAACTCACCGAAGTTCACGCGAACACCCTTTGGCCGGCGACGCATCACGATTGGTTCCCGGCGGAACCGGAACCGGCGGTCGACGAATGCGACTGGGATCGCTGGCTCGGCCCCTGCCCTTGGCGCCCGTACAACAGCCGTTACGTCGCGGGCGATTGGCGCAGCCACTTCGACTTCCACGGCGGCGGGATTCTCGAATGGGGCTCGCACACCGTCGACCTTTGCCAATGGGCCGCGCAAAAAGACGACACCGCGCCGACCCGTTACGAACCGCAATTCAACGACGACGGCTCCATCGCCGGGCACGTTTGGGCCTACTACGCCGACGGCGTTAAGCTCGTGATGCGCTCCGACGGTTGGCTCGGGCTCGGCACCTGCTCCGCTCGCTACGTCGGCGAAGAAGGCTGGATCGAAACCGGCGACAGCGGGCGAATGTCCGTTTCGTCCGACGCGCTCCGAAGCGAACTCAAATACTTCGGCATGCCCGGCACCGACCCGACGACGCACATCGCCGAGTTCATCGACTGCGTTAAAACGCGTCGCAACCCGGCCGCGAACGCCGACGTCGCCGCGCAATCGCACATCGCGTCGCACTGCGCGTACATCGCTTGGCAGCTCAAGCGTCCGCTCGAGTTCGACCCGGTCAAGGAAGAGTTCAACGACGAAGAAGCGAACCGCATGCGCACCCGCGCGATGCGCGCCCCGTACACGCTCTAAGGCGCCGCGTTTCGTCGATTTTGTCGATTTTTCCCCTTATATATTAATAACGAAAAAAAGCCCAAAACGCGAAAGCCGAAAAGCCGCCGTCCGCTCCGCTCGCGCCGCGTTGCCGCCGGTTCTCGAAACCGTTTGACCGCCGACGTTTGCGCCCGCGTTCAAGCGTTCGTTCGCCCGCTTTTCCTTTCGCCGTTGGAGAAAGACATATGAAAAAATACGCGTTCTCTTTCCTGTCGAGCGCGCTGTTGGCCGCCGTCGTCGCGTCCCCGTCGTTCGCGCAAGACGTCGCGACGCTCCAAACGACCTCCGACGAAGCGCTCCTGCTTCAAGCGATCGACGGAGCCGGTTCGGAACCCGCCGACATTCACCGCGTCAACATCGCCGTTAAACGCTTGGCCGTCGTCGGTTCGGAAGCGTCGATTCCGAAACTCGTCGCGCTCCTCGCGAACGAAAAACAAAGTTTCAACGCCCGCTTCGCGCTCGAAGCGCTCCCGTTCGACGCCGCCGACGCCGCGTTGGCCGAAGCCGCCGGAAAACTCGACGGCGCTTGCCTCGTCGGCGTTATCGACACCATCGGCGTTCGCGGTAAAGCGGAGTCGGTCGAGCTGTTGACGAAAATTTACGCCGAAAAGGACGACGTCGCCGTTAAGAAAGCGGTCGTCGCCGCGCTCGGCGCCATCGCGTCCGACGAAGCCGTCGGTTTCCTCGTTAGCGAAGCGAAAAAAGACCTTAGCGGCGCCGATCCGCTCTTCCTGCGCGGTCTCGGCGACGCGATTCTCGACGCCGCGGAAGCCCGCGAAAAAGCCGGCAATCTCGTCGGCGCCGCCGCGCTTTACGACGCCGCGACGACCGCCGGGCTCCCGAACTTCGTCCGCGAAGCCGGGACTTACCGCGCGCTCATTTGCCGCGGCGCCGAATCCGCCGCGAAAATCGTCGAGCTGATCAAAAGCGACGACCAACAAATCGTCGACGCGGCGCTGAAAACCGTCCGCGAATTTAAAGACACCGACGCGCCGAAAGTCGTCGAAACGCTCCTCGCGGCGTTCGATTCCTTCCCGGAAGCGAAGCAAATTCTCGTTTTGCGCGCGCTCGGCGACCGCAAAGACGACGCGTCGAAGAAGCTCGTCTTCCCGAAAGCGGTCGCGTTGGCGAAGGACGGTTCCGTCGCGCTGAAAACCGCCGCCGCTAAAGCGTTGATTAACGTCGGTTCCGTCGATACCGTCGCCGCGTTCGACCCGTTCGCCGCGGACGAAGCGGACGCGAAAAACTTCGACGACAAAGCGCTCGGCGACGCGATCGTCGCGCTCGGCGTCGCGCTCGACGACGAAAAATTCGCCGCCGCGGTCGACAAGTTCGTCGTCGAAGACCTCGAAAAAACGATCGAACTCTCCGAAGCCTCCGCGCTCGGAATGTTGAAGATCGTCGAACTGCGCCGCGTCGAAAAGGCCGGGCCGGTTCTCGTCAAAATCGCCTCGACGAAGAAGGGCGCCGTTCGCGACGCCGCGTTGGCCGCGCTGTCGGAAATCGTTTCGCTCGACAACTTAGACCTTCTCGTCGCCGCGCTCGACGGCGAAACGGACGACGCGAAAGTCGACTGGCTCCTCCGCGCCGCCTGCACCCGCATGCCGCGCGAAGAATGCGCCGCTAAAGTCGCCGACTTGTTCGCGAAGGAAACGAACGTCGACGCGAAAAACAAGATGCTGCCGCTCCTGAAGCAAATCGGCGGCCCGACCGCGCTCGCCGCCGTCGCCAACGCTTGCAACGGCCCGACCGTCGACAAAGCGACGCAAATTCTCGGCGAATGGAACACGCCGTCCGACGCGGAAGCGGTCGCCGACGTTTGCCTTAAAATCGCGCAACAAGCTCGCGACGCGAAGTACCATTCCCGCGGGATTCGCGGTTATATCCGCATTCCGCGCCAATTCGACATGCCGGTCGCCCGCAAGATCGAAATGTGCAAAATCGCGTTCGAAACGGCCCGTCGCGCCGAAGATAAAGCGTTGATTTTCGAAGTCTTCAAGCGCAACATCGTCGCCGACAACGTCGTCGCCGCGCTCGAATACGCCAAGTATCCCGAGTTCAAAGAAGCCGCTTGCGAGGCCGCCGTCGTCGTCGCCGAAAAGATTCGCGTCAGCCAACCGGAATGGAAGTGGGACGCGCAAACGGACGACGCCGCTAAAGCGAAAGCGGGCAAAGACTTGATCGACGGTATGAAACGCGTCGTCGACACGACGTCGAACGCCGATCTGAAAGCTCGAGCGCAAAAACTCCTTTAAGTTTTCGCTCCCCGTCGAGCGTTTCGGGCTCTTCGGAGCTAAACGCTTAACGCGTTGAAACGCAACGCGTTCCGAACTCGGCGCGTCTCCGCGAGGAGGCGGCGCCGAGTTCGGCGTTTTAGAACGCGACGCTGCGTCGACATTTTGGCCCCCAAACCAAGCCGCCGTTCGGTTCGACGGCTTTTTCCTCCCGTTACCCCTTGTTTGAAAGAAGACGTTAAATGAAGTTTTTACTCCAAGCGAGCGCGTTTCTGCTCGCCGTTTTCGCAACCTGCGCCGCGTTCGCCGATTCAAACGCGCAAAAAGATTGGCTCCTCGACCCGAGCGGCTTCGTCGCGCAAGTCGAGTTCGACGAAGCGAAAAAGGAATGGCGGCTGACGAACGGCATTATCGAGCGACGCATTGTCGTCGAACCGTCCGCCGCGACCGTCAGTTTCAAAAATTTGACGACCGGCGAAGAACTGATTCGCGCCGTCGCTCCGGAAGCGCGCGTCGTTATCGACGGAACGTCGTATCCGGTCGGCGGGCTGACCGGTCAACCGGTCTTGAATTACTTCAAAGACGAATGGATTCCGACGCTTAAGCCGATGGAAAACTCCTATCGCTTCGAAAGCGCGAAAATCGGCGAAATCGAAAAGCCGTTCGAATGGAAAAAACGCCCGGAATGGCTCTCGAAAGACCTCGCTTGGCCGCCGAAGGGGAAAAGCCTCCGCATGTCGTACAAACACGACCCGAAAGACGGGAAAGTTCTGCCGACGGTCGACGTTTATTACGAAATTTACGACGGAATCCCGGTTCTGCAAAAGCGAATCGAAGTTCTTTATCCGCAAGCGGTTGAAGGCGCGGAAGCGGCGCCGGAATATTGCGTCGACTCGTTCGTTTCGGAAGAGCTGCGCCTCGTCGAGCCGGAATCGCGCGTCGAAGAAAAAGAATTCAACTGGAACGTCTTAAACCTTTACGTCGAAAACGATTACATCTACGGCTACACGATGAGTTGCGCGCCGAAGGGCTTCGGCTACCGTCTGGAGGTCGAACCGGAATACCGCACGCAAGTCTGCTATCGCCTCGACACGCCCTGCCGTTACGTCTCGACGCCGGAATTCGGCCCGGCGCAATACGTTCGCCCCGGCGAAAACTTCGTTTCGTACCGCTCGTTCGAACTCTTTTACGACGGAACCGACCGCGAACGTCGCGGGTTGGCGCGGCGTCGCATGTATCGAACGCTCGCTCCTTGGACGGCGGAAAACCCGTTGATGTTCCATAAAACGCAAGCGAACCCGGACGTTCTGCGCGAAGCGATCGAGCAATGCCGCGAAACCGGCTTCGAAACGATCATTATGAGCTTCGGCTCCGGTTTCAACCTCGAAAGCACGGAGAAAGCCTACCGCGATATTTACCGCCAACTCGCCGACGAAGCGAAGGCCGCCGGGCTCGGTTTCGGCGGGTACTCGCTCACGTCGTCGCGCAACGCCGGAACCTTAGAAGACAACGTTCAAACGGAGAACCCGAAATTCAAGCGCGGGCCCTGCCTCGGCGCCGATTGGGGGCAACGTTATTTCGCGACGCTGAAAGAGTTTATGGAGTACGCCGGGTTCTCGATCTTCGAAAACGACGGCCCGTACCCGGGCGACCCCTGCGAATCGGAGAAACACCCGGGCCACCGCGGCAAGGAAGACTCCGTTTGGGTTCAGTGGAAAGCGCAAGGCAATCTTTACCGTTGGTGCCGCGAACGCGGGATTTACGTCAACCAACCTGACTGGTATTTCCTCAACGGCGGCAACAAAACCGGGATGGGGTACCGCGAAACGAACTGGTCGCTTCCGCGCGCCGAACAGGTAATCATCGAGCGTCAAAACATTTACGACGGCACTTGGGAGAAAACCGCGTCGATGGGCTGGATGTTCGTTCCGCTTTCGCAGTATCACGGCGGCGGCGCGGCGGCGACGATCGAACCGCTCCGCGAACACTTGGATCATTACGACGCTCGTTTCGCGAACCTCCTCGGCGCCGGCGTTCAAGCGTGTTACCGCGGCCCGCGTCTTTACGACTCGGAGGAAACGAAGGCGGTCGTCAAGAAATGGGTGAACTTCTACAAGTCGCGCCGTCAAATTCTCGACGCCGACTTGATTCACCTCCGCCGAGCGGACGGGCGCGATTGGGACGGTTGGCTGCACGTCGACCCGAGCGCCGACGTCGAAGACCGCGGCTTGGCGTTTTTCTACAATCCGTTGAAAACGGAAATCGTTCGCGAAATTGAACTTCCGTTGTATTACACCGGCTTGACCGGTCAAGCGACGATTCGTCGCGGCGACTCCGATTTGAACCTGAGCGAACCGTTCGTCGCGCAACTCGACGGACGCGGCGTCGCCAAGGTCGAAATCCGCATCGCGCCGGAAAGCTACTCTTGGCTTTTGATTCAAAAGTAACCGTCGCAACGTTTTAGGGGGACGCTCGACAGTTTCGAGCGTCCTTTTTTTTGCGCCGTCCGCTCTTTTTGCTTTAAAGCGTTCGAGCGCCCGACGCGGGCGGACGCGGAACGTTCAAGCTTTCCAAACGTTCAACCGAGCGACGCGGGCGGGCGTTCAAGCGGTCGAAACTTCAAGAAGTCGAACGGTCGGCGGAGCGAAGTCCGAGCGCTCGGACGTTCGACGCGTTTGAAAAAGGCGGCGTTTTCTAAAATTTCACTGTTTTTTCTTGACGCGAACAAGAACTCCGTATAAAATTGTTCTTGAAGGCGGTTCGACTCATTGGGGCGCCTTCATTTTTCGCGTCGACGCGAGCGGCTCGGCCGCGGCGTCGACGTCTTTCGTTCTCCCCCGTCGTCTCGCCCTTTTCCACAAATTTTGCATTTACGGAGTGTTACAATGCAACGTTTTCACCACGAGCCTACCGACGTCCCCCCACTTTTCAAAACGCGAATCGAAAACGACGGCGTCGTTATCGTCGAGTTCCTCGACCGCGACGCGACGTCGGTCGTCGTTCCGGCTCAAATCGACGGTCGCCCCGTCGTTAAAATCGATGAAAGCGCGTTTATCGGATGCGACTCGTTAACGGAATTTAGCGTTTCTTCCGCGAACAAATATTTTCGCGTCGTCGACGGCGTTCTATTTACCGCCGACGGCAAAACGTTAATCGCTTACCCCGCGGGAAATAAAAGAGCCGAATACGTCGTTCCCAACGAAGTCGAAAACGTCGGCGAAAGCGCGTTTGCCTACTGCCGTTTGTTAACGTCGGTCGCGCTCCCCGACGGACTCAATATCATCGGCGACAAAGCGTTTGAGGGTTGCTCTTCGTTAACGTCGGTCGCGCTCCCCAACGGACTACAAATTGTTGGTCAAAGCGCGTTTTACAAGTGCGATTCATTAAAGTCGATCGCGCTCCCCGTCGGACTTCAAACCGTCGGCGACTGGGCGTTTGCCAACTGCAAATCGTTAACGTCGGTCGCGCTTCCCGACGAATTACAAACAATCGGCGTCGGCGCATTTGCTTGGTGCCCTTCGTTAACGTCGGTCGCGTTCCCCAACGGTCTACAAACGATCGGCGACCGGGCGTTTTGGCTTTGCCTATCGTTAACGTCTATCGCGCTCCCCAACGAACTACACAATATCGGCCAAAACGCATTTTACGGATGCGACTCGTTAACGTCGGTCGCGCTCCCCGACAAACTACAAACTCTTGGGAAAGGCGCGTTTGCCTACTGTAAATCGTTAACGTCTATCGCGCTCCCCAACGAACTACAAAATATCGGCCAAAACGCATTTTACGGATGCGGCTCGTTAACGTCGGTCGCTCTCCCCGACAAACTACAAACTCTTGGGAAAGGCGCGTTTGCCTACTGTAAATCGTTAACGTCTATCGCGCTCCCCGACGGACTTCAAAGCGTCGGCGCCTGGGCGTTTATCAGATGCCAATCGTTAACGTCTATCGCGTTCCCCGCCGGACTTCAAACGGTCGGAGAAGGCGCGTTTTACAGGTGCCGATTGTTAACTTCTGCCGCGCTCCCCAACGGACTCCAAACCATCGGCAAAAGCGCGTTTGCCGGCTGCGTCTCCTTAACGTCTGTCGCGTTCCCCGACGAACTGCGAACTATCGGCGGCGCCGCGTTTGCCGGCTGCAAATCATTAACGTCGCTCTCGCTCCCCAACGGACTCCAAACCATCGGCAAAAGCGCGTTTGCCTGCTGCGTCTCCTTAACGTCTGTCGCGCTCCCGGACGGACTACAAACTATCGGCGAAAACGCGTTTTCCAATTGCCGATCGTTAAAGTCGGTCGAGTTCTCGGACGGACTGCAAACAATCGGCGAAAGCGCGTTTGAGTATTGCGACTCGTTAACGTCGGTCGCGCTCCCGAACGGACTGCAATCTATCGGCAAAGGCGCGTTTGCCGGCTGCAAATCATTAACGTCGCTCTCGCTCCCCAACGGACTCCAAACCATCGACGCCTACACGTTTTCCGGTTGCTCCTGGTTAACGTCTGTCGCGCTCCCGGACGGACTACAAACTATCGGCAAAAGCGCGTTTTCCAATTGCCACTCGTTAACGTCGATCACGCTCCCGAACGGACTGCAATACATCGGCGGCAGGGCGTTTGACTATTGCCCGTCCGACTTAACGCTTTACGGCGCCGCCGGTTCCGTCGCGGAAAAATACGCCGCCGAAAACGGCCTTTCCTTTAAGCCGTTGGAAGCGCGTTAGTTCCGCATTTTCGCGCCGCTTGACCGATCGCTCCTTGTCCGAACGGCGCCGACGCTTCTTCGCCGAAACGCCAAAACGTTGAAGCGCCGGACGTCCGCTCGGTCGTTCGGTCGTTCGGTCGTTCGGTCGCGCGAAAAAACGCTCGCGCCGTCGAGCGATCGCCCCCCAAACAGGTCGCGACGGCGGAGAGCGTTTGAAAAAACGCGTCTTTTTTGGAAAAAAACAATATTTACTTCTTGCCGCAAACGTTCTTGCCGCGTAAAATCTTTTAGAGGACGTTTCGACTCCGGTCGGGCGCCTCCGTTTTTTACGTCGACGCAAGCGCTTCGGCGTCCGATCTTTCGACGTCCCGAACCCGCGTTCCCTTTTTCGCGTTCTTATGCCGCGCCGTCGCTTTCCTCCGCGACGTTCGCGCTTTCGGAGTTTTAAATGCAACGTTTTTTACCCGCCGTCCTCGTCGCAAGTCTTTTTGTTTCCGCAAGTTTCGCGCAAGAGCCGTCCGCGTCCCCGCCGTCTCCGCAACCGAGAACGGCAAAGTGGTTAGGACGAGCGTACGTGCGGCCCGCGCCCAAACCGTCTTCGCAAGCGACGACGCCCGCCGCCCCCGCAGATTCGGCGAACGCTTTCGAAACGCGCCTCGAAGACGACGGCGTCGTTATCGTTAAGTGTCTCGTCCCCAACGCGACCTCCGCCGTCGTTCCGGCAACAATCGACGGTCGCCCGGTCGT
>JAFTUJ010000140.1 GCA_017466305.1 Thermoguttaceae bacterium | reverse complement strand
GCGGAGTTTAAGCCGAAAACAAGAAGCGTCGACCCGTGCATCCGAAGCCGAAGGTTGCTGGTTCGACTCCAGTCGGAGACGCTTTGCGCTAAGTCGTCGTTTTGGTCGGCTTAGCGTTTTTTTGCGTCGAGCGTTTGGAAAGCGACGCAAAAACAAAAAACGCGCCGTACCCGGAGAACGACGCGGCGTCGTTTGCGGCGCCGTTTCGCGACGTCGTTCCTCCGTTTGCGGCTCGACCGGTTCCGTTTGCGGCGCTTTCTCTCGATTACCGCTCGACCGGTTCGACGCTCCACGCCTCGGCCGCCCGCTCTTTGACGACTCTAACGCTCGGCGCGACAATCTTTACGAGATATTTTGAGTCGATCGAAAAACTCGCGAGCGTCTCGACCGTCTCCGGCGTCCGCAACGTCGTCGTTCGCGCCGTCGCCGGACAACGTTAAAACGTTTTACCGTCTTTACTTAACAGCTCTCCGTCGACGCTCGAAAAATAAGCGTTCTCCGGCGAAACCTCGACGGCGCAACGCCGCAACGTTTGCGCCGGCGACGTCGTTTGAACGTCGCCGCGTTTCCAGCCGACCCCGATCTCCTTCACGCTCGCCGGAATCGTTAGTCGGAACGACTCGCCAAGCTCCGACGGAAGCGCGCCCGCGACGATTCGCTCGACGCCGTTCGGAATCGCGAACGTTTTCAGCGTCGCCGCCTTTCCGCTCGGCGCCGCGTAAAACGTTTTAATGTATTTACTTAGCAACGCGTCTTCGACAATCAAAAGCCCGCGTTCGACGCCGGAACCTCGAACGCTTCCAAACGGTCGCAATGCTCGAACGCGCCGTTCGCCAACTCGACGGTCGGGCTCAAAATCTCGACCTCGCGAAGCGAATCGCAATTGCGAAACGCGCCCCAAACCGTCTTAACGTTTTGCGGTATCGAGACTTTCGTTAACGCGTCGCAACCGTAAAACGCGCCGTCGATTTTGCGCAAACTTTCCGGCAACTTAACGGACGAAAAGCGCCCGCGATAGAACGCGTCGTCCTCGATCGCTTCGACGCCCTCCGGAACTACCAATTCGCCTTCGCCGTTTGTCGGCCCCCAAAGGAGCGTTTTCCCGTCGCGAGTCAAGACGCAACCGCCGCGAGACGTCAACTTAGGATGATTCGGGTCGACCTCCAATTCGAGCGCCAACGCGCCTTTGAACCCGGCCAAAGGGATATGTCCCGAGCTGGAAGAGCTTCCGGCGCCGTCGAAACTCGCCGGCAAGCGCATTTTTTTCACGCCGCAACGGCTAAACGCCATCGGCCCGACGCCGCGCAACCCCTCGGGCAAGTCGAGCGTCGACAACGCGCCGCAATTCGCGAACGCGTTCGATCCGATCGTTTTCAACGTCTTCGGCAAGTCGACCGACGACAACGCGACGCAATTCTCAAACGTCTTACCGTCGATAACGTTAAGCGACCCCAAAATCTCGACCGACGACAAAGCGCCGCACTTCTCGAACGCGCCGACGCCCAACGTCGCGACGTTCGCGGGCAACGTCGCCGACTTCAACGCGTCGCAACCGAAAAACGCTCGCTTTTTAATCGTTCGCAACGACTCGGGCAGTTCGATTCGCTCGAATCCGCAATACGCAAACGCTTTTTCTTCAACGACTTCGACGCCGTCCGGGACTTTATACGTCGCGCCGCGCTTCTTCGCGGGACAACGGTAAAGCGTTTTGCCGTCTTTACTTAACAAGACGCCGTCTTCCGCTTTGAAATACGGGTTCTCCGGCTCGACCTCGAACTCGTCGAAAAAGTTCCAAACCGCTTCCCCTTCGTCGTTTACGAAAACGCTCGTCCAGTTGCCGGACGTAAAAAATTGAGGCGCGGCGAAAAGCGCGCTCCGGAGTTGCGAAGCGATCTTCTCCGGCGACAAATCCTTGCCGATAATCAATTTGCGGTAAACGGGCGCGATTTTTCGACTCGCAATCCGCGTATCCTCGCCGGGCCCCATTTTCTCAAAAGCGACCGGTCCTCGTTGGATTCCGTCTTGCGGCGTCGCGACGTTCGAATCGGCTTGCGACGCCGCGACGCTTTCGGTTGGAACGCCGTCGAACGCGACGACGTCGACGCCGAACGCCGCGCTCAAACCGACGACGCAAACCGCTATTTCGCAACGTTTGAACGCTTTTCTTTTTTCAAGCGCCGCCAAAATTTTCAACGCGCCGCCCGTTCCTTTCGCTTCGTTTCGTCGAATCATCGCCATTTTCTCCGCTTTTTTGACTCGCGACGCGACGCCCCGCTCCCCAAGAGACGGCGCGCCGCCAACCGCGTCGTTTCGCCCGGCTAACGGGCTTCGTTTTGTCGTATTATATAACGTCGCGGCGCCAATTTCAACGGAACCGCCGTTTTTTTTCAAAAATTTTAAAAATCTTTTCGCGTTTTCGTTGTTTTGCGGGAGCGTTTGCGTTATAATGACGCTCGACGGCGCCCAACGTCGCGACGTTCGCGCCGTCGTTATTCTCGCGATTCTTCAACCGCAATCCCTTCAACGACAAAGGATACCGTTATGCAACGCCAAACCGCTCGCCGTCAATTCCTCGTCGCCGGAGCCGCCGCCGTTTCGACCGCCGCGCTCGGTCTCGCCGCCGGAACGCCCGCCGTCGCTCAAGACGCTCCCGCCGGCAAAATCAAAATAATCGGAATCAACGGCAGCCCGCGTCGCGACAAAACGACCGCCGAAGCGCTCAAAAACGCGCTCGACGCGGCGAAAGCGGTCGCGCCGGATAAAATCGACGTCGAACTCGTTTGCCTCGCCGACTACAACCTCTTCGCGTCCGAACGCCTCTTCGGCGACGCGGCGGTCAAAGGGGGCGACGAGTACGCGAAACTGAACGAAAAACTCGCCGACCCGGCGGTTCGCGGCGTTATCGTCGGGAGCCCGACGCACAACGGAGCGCCGAGCGCGCTGATCGCGGCGCTTTTCGGACAGATCGACCACTCGGTTCTGCAAGGGAAGATCGCCGGAGCGTTGGCGGTCGGCGGCGCGCGCAACGGCGGTCAAGAGCAAGTCGTCGACGGAATCAACACTTATCTCTTCCACGAAGGCGCGATTTTGCCGGGCCCGGGCGGTTCCGGTCGCACCGGCGCGCTCCTTTGGAACCAAAAAGACTCCGTCGCGCACGACGAATTCGGACTCGGAATGGCGCGCGGATTGGCGCAACGCGTCGCGAAGTTGGCGCTCGTCGTTCCGGCCGACGCGCTGAAATAAGCGGAACTTTTTACCGCGAAAAAAAGAAAACCGCCGGTCGTTTCGACGTTTCGAAGGCGACCGGCGGCGGCAAAAAAAAACGCGCCGTCGAGAAATTTCGACGGCGCGTTTTTATTCGGACGTTCGAACCGCGTCCCGAGGAACGCGGCTCAAACGTTTCGTCTTAAATCGCTAAAATTAACGAGCTTGCGCTTCGTTGCGGGCGACTTCTTTGACTTCTTCTTCCGAAACTTCCGGAATGTCGTCTTGCGACGCGGCCGCGGCGGCGCGGTCGATCGCTTCTTCCGAAACCGTTTCCATTTCGAACGGAACTTCGGTGAATTCCGCCGCGTCTTGAATCATCGTCAAGACTTTGCGTTCGATGATTTGGTTGCGGAGAACGTCCATGTTGCCGGATTTTTCGATTTGAGCGCGAATGCGGCGCGGGGATTCGCCCGATTGCGCGGCCATCAGCATAATTTCCAAATCGTAGTCGCGTTGTTCGTCGACGATGTTTTCGCTTTCCGCGATCTTTTCAAGGATGAAGTGTTCCTTCAAGGCTTGGGCGGTCGTCGCGGCGCTGTTTTGACGCAGGAAGTTGATTTGACGAACGATTTGCGCGTCTTCGAAACCGCTGCGTTGGAGTTCGTAAATCGCGCGTTGGAGTTCGCGATCCGATTGACGACGGAGCAACGCCGGCGGGAGTTCCCAGTTCGCGTCGACCGTCAGTTGTTCGGTGATTTGACGACGAGCGCGTTGACGTTGTTCGTGTTCGAGTTGACGTTCGAGCGTTTCGAGAACGGCGTCGCGGAAGTCGCCCATATTTTCGAAACCGCCGAGCGCGGCGAGGAATTCGTCGTTGATTTCCGGAAGTTCGAGTTTCTTAACTTCTTTGACTTCGAACTTCGCGGCGATTTCTTTACCGCGGAGGTTTTCGTCCGGAGCGTCGGCGGAGAGGGTCAGCGTCGTTTCGCGAACGTCGCCCGCTTTCGCGCCTTCCATCAACTTGTCGAAATCGGCGATCGAACCGTCGTGGAACGAAAGGGTCGGACGGATGCGGAGCGTTTCGTTTTCGGCTTGCGAAATCGTTTTACCTTCGTGTTCGAAGGTCAGCTTAACAACGACGTAATCGCCGGCGGTCGCGGCGTCTTCGGTCGCGACGAGTTTGCCGTAATTCGATTGAATGCGTTTGATCGCGGCGTCGACGTCTTCGGCGGAGAACTCGCGAACCGGTTTTTCGAGTTTGAGCCCCTTCCAGTTCGGAACGTCGAACGTCGGACGAACTTCGACGTCGTATTCGTAAACGAACGGGCCTTCTTCCGGAAGAACGATCGCGCGGACGTCGAAGTCCGGTTCGCTAATCGGGTTCATGTCGGCGTCTTCGTTCGCTTGGGTCAAGCTGTCGATGAGGAGCGCGCTCTTGACGCGTTCTTTGACGTCGGCCTTGAAGCGTTTTTCGATCAGTTTGCGCGGAGCTTTGCCGGCGCGGAAACCCGGAATCGCGGCGTTTTCTTGGAGTTCGGCGTATTCGATTTCGAAACGTTTTTCAATATCTTCGCGCGAAACTTCAACTTTGACGTGACGTTCGCAGGAGCTTTTTTCTTCGACGTCGACTTTGAGCGTCAGTTTTTCGACGTTTTCAAGAGCTTCAAAATTTTCCATTTTTGTCGTCCTTATCGGTAAAATTGGTTAAGACGGCGTTAACGACCGCTCCGCCCCAACGCAAAACGCGGCGACGGCAAAGCGGCGACGGTTAAAGAAGGAACGCGGAACTCCTCCGCGTCGGCGACGCTTGCGAAATTTCCGAATCTTCAGGAACGAGCAAGAAAAAACGAAAGACCTCGAAAACGTCGACGTTTCCCAGGTCTCTTAACCGCCGTCGCGAAAACGAACGGCGACAAAAAAGGCGCGCCCAAAACACAGGCGCGCCGCGAAATACGCAAGGGCAACGCTAAATGTCTCGGAACAAGCTGCTTCGAACGAAACCCATGTCCAAAACCGGGAAACCCTAAACTGAAAGAGCGGGCGAAGGGGTTCGAACCCTCGACAACAACATTGGCAACGTTGTGCTCTGCCAACTGAGCTACGCCCGCAAAGGTCGCTTCGTTATTTAGAGACGCGAAACGTTCGTCTAGCCTCGAAACTCAAATCCGCTCGTTAAAGCGAAAAAAACGTTTCAAGAGAGCGGGCGAAGGGGTTCGAACCCTCGACAACAACATTGGCAACGTTGTGCTCTGCCAACTGAGCTACGCCCGCAAAAGCGTTTTGTTTTAGCCGAACCTTGATTTTTCGTTCTCGGTTAGCTTCAACTCACGGGAATGATTATAACCGACTTTCCAGGAGGCGCAAGGGGCATTTTTAAAAATTTTTCGTTTTTTCTTTTATTTCCTCCTCGAAGCGACGTTAAAGCGCGGTTCGACAAGAGTTAACGTTTTGCGTTATTTTTAGTATCGCGCCGCTTCCCCGCCGTCTTCGCGTCGCTTTCCCGCGTCGTTTCCTCGCTCCGAGACGCGAGCGACGCGTTTCAAGCGGTCGTTCTTCCGACGCAAACGCCGGCGCCGTCAACGTCGCTAAAACCGGCAAAAGCGTTTCAACCGGACGCCGCGACGCGTTTTCGGCGACTTTTCTTTTAAGTCGCGACGCGTTTTCTTGATTTTTTGCCGGAACGTCGTTATATTATACAATATACTTACGAATCGTCGCGACCGGAGCGTCTTCGTCTTCTCGTCCTCGTTCCGCGCGTTTTAGGAGCGCCCGATGGAAATCAGACTCACTATTTACGACGATGAAAAGCGTCATTTTTCCCAACCGATCAAACTGCCTTGCGTCGTCGGACGCGGGCGTCAGTGCGACGTCGTCGTCGTTCACCCGTTGGTTAGCCGCAAACACTGCGAATTTTATCAAGAGGGGCGGCGGCTGATGGCGCGCGACCTCGGTTCGCTCAACGGCGCTTTTTACCGGGGCAAACGGCTCGAACGTCCGGTCGAACTCGCTTTCGGCGAAGAAATTTCGTTCGCCGGGCTCAATTTTCTCGTCGAGTCGGTCGACTCGACGACGACGCACGCGATCGCCGCCGACGACGACGATATCGAAATTATCGACCTCGACGAATTCGACGTCGGCGGCTCGTCTTTTTAATCGCGTTTGCGAAAAACCGGTTGCGTTTCGCGATAAAATCGGTATAATCGATTTAGCGATTTTTATCGTCCCTTCGCGTCGGCGGGTCGTTCGTCGACGCGGCGCATTAATATGGCGCATTAATATAACGTCAAAATTCGCCGTTTGCGTTCGACTTTTCGCCGTCGAGCGACGTTAATTCGGCGTTTCGTTCCCCTTCCGTCTCGCCGCGCAAATCCGGTTCGACCGACGCCGCGAGTCGCGAACCTTTTGGAGTGCTTTATGAAAATCACACGCTTCGGCTTTTGGAAAGCGGCGTCCGCGCTCGCTCTCGTCCTCGCGACGTCGGCGACCGTTTCGGCGCAAAATCCGTCCGAGCCGCTCCCGGATCGCTTGAACCCGGAAGTCGTCGGGATCAACAATCTCCCGCCGCGCTCGACCTTCGCCGCGACCGCTTACAAACAAATTTCGCTCGACGGCGACTGGCGCTTTAAGCTCGTCGAAGAACCGGCCCTCGTTCCGTTCAACTTCTCGATGGAAGACTTCGGCACGGATATGGTCGAGTGGAAAACGATCCCGGTTCCGTCGAACTTCCAAATGGAAGGCTACGGCTACCCGGTCTACACGAACATCCCCTACCCTTGGCCGCAACCTTGGACGCCGCCTTACGTCCCGGACGCGGAAAACTGGGTCGGCCTCTACCGCCGCGAATTTGAAGTCGACCAAGCCGACGTCGCTCGCGACAAGAAAATTATTCTGCACTTCGGCGGCGTCGAATCCTGCTTCTACGTTTACGTCAACGGCGAAGAAATCGGGATGGGGAAAGACGCCCGCACGCCGGTCGAGTTCGACGTCTCGAAAGCGATTCGCGCCGGACGCAACACGATCGCGGTGAAAGTTTACCGCCGCTCCGACGGGTCGTTCCTCGAAGACCAAGACTTTTTCCGCCTCAGCGGGATTTTCCGCTCGGTCTACTGCTACGTCCAACCGGCGGTCGCGGTCGCCGACGCGAAAGTCGTTACGGAATTCAAGAACGCCGAGCTGACCGAAGCGGTTCTCAAAGTCGAAGTCGCGCTCCAAAACAACACGCCGTACAAAAAGACCGGAACCGCCGTTCTGACGCTCGACGCGAACAACCCGACGAACGTCAATATCGCCGAACGTATCGGCGGCGCGGCCCCGAACGAAGGCGCCGACGTTTCTTTCGAGCTGAAAGGCCGCGAAGTCAAAACGGTCGCGTTCGAAATCCCGGTGAAAGCCCCGTATCTTTGGTCGGCGGAGACCCCTTGGCTCTACCCGGCGAACCTGAAGATTTACGACGCCGATTTCAAAACGACGCTCGACGCCGGTTTTAACGTCGGTTTCCGCAAGGTCGAAATCGCCGACGGTCAACTCCTCGTCAACAACAAGCCGATTCTCTTGAAGGGCGTCAACCGCCACGAACACGACGCGTACCGCGGTCACGCCGTCACGGAAGAGGGGATGCTCCAAGATATCCGCGTCATGAAGTCGCTGAACGTCAACGCGGTCCGCACGTCGCACTACCCGAACGACCCGCGCTGGTACGATCTCTGCGACAAATACGGTTTGTACGTCGTCGACGAAGCGAACATCGAATCGCACGGGATGGGTTACGGCAAAGAATCGCTCGCGAACCCGCCGGAATGGCTCGCCGCGCACATGAACCGCACCCAACGAATGGCGTTCCGCGACCGCAACCACCCGTCGATCATCGTTTGGTCGCTCGGGAACGAAGCCGGCAACGGCCCGAACTTCCACGCGACGTACAAATGGTTGAAGGAATTCGACCCGACGCGCCCGGTTCAATACGAACGCGCTCAACTCGACTGGAACACCGATATTTTCTGCCCGATGTACATGTCGGTCGCCGGCGTGATCGACTACGCCAAAAAAGAGGAAAAGAAAGCCGACGGCAAGCGCCCGCTCATCCAATGCGAATACTCGCACGCGATGGGGAACAGCAACGGCAACTTCAAGCTCTATTGGGACGCCATTCGCGAACTAAAACACCTGCAAGGCGGTTTCATTTGGGACTGGGTCGACCAAGGAATCGCGATGCGCGTTCCGAAACAAGAGGTCGCCGACCTGAGCGCGAACAAGCTGCCGATCGGAATCGTCGGTCTCGTCGCGCCGCCGGAAGAAGTCGGAACGATTTTCAAAGGCGTCGAAACCTCGCCGCGTAAAACGAAACTGGCGCTCAAAGGTTACGCCGTCGTCGGCGGTCTCTCCGGCCTCCCGACCGGCCAAAACGCCGACCCGTCGAGCGCGGTCGCGAACGTCGACAAACTGAACTTCGTCGGCAAAACGCCCTTCACGCTCGAAGCGACCGTTTATCCTTATACCGACGCCGAAGGAACTTACGTCGGCAAGTCGGACTATCAATACGCGCTGAAACAACAAAACGGCGGCGTCCAACTTTACATTTACAACGGCGACCGCTGGATCTCCGCGACCGGCAAAGTCGACGGTTGGCTCAAGAAGTGGCATGACGTCGCGGGCGTTTACGACGGCGAAAACCTGATCGTTTACGTCGACGGCAAGGAAATCGCGCGAACCGCCTGTTCGGAAGCGATCGCCGAATCGCCGTTCCCGGTCGAGTTGAACCGCAACTCCTACCATACGAACCGCCTCCCCGGCGCGCTCCTCCAAACGGCTCGCATTTATAGCCGCGCTCTTCCGGCGGAAGAAGTCGCGACGAACTACTACGACCGCAAAAACCGCGACGGTCTCGAACTTTTCGTCGACTTTAATCAAACGAAAATCGAAAAAACCGACGAAGTTTACTACGGTTACGGCGGCAACTTCGGCCCGGTCGACGTTCCGACCGACCAAAACTTCTGCATGAACGGCGTCGTTTCGGCCGACCGCAAGCCGCACCCGGGCGCGCAAGAAATCAAGAAATATTATTCGGACGTTTGGCTCGCTCGCGCCGACGCGTCGAACGCGAACGATTTTAGCGGTTATACCGTTAAGAACGAATATTTCTTCCGCGACTTAGCGCATATCGAGCTGCACGCGTCGCTCTTGGAAAACGGCGTCGTCGTCGCGACGAAGGAGCTTTTCCCGGGCGCCGACTTCGCCAACGCCGCGCCGCAAACGACCGTCAAGTTTAACCTTGCGTTCGACGGTTTCTCGCTGTCCGACCTTTCGAAGTTCGACGCGAAACCGGGCGCCGAGTACGTCGTCAGCTTCGACGTCCTTCAAAACGTCGACGACGGCGCGCTTCCGAAGGGTTCGCTCCTTTCGACCGAGCAGTTCCGTCTCCCGATTTACGCCGCGGCGCCGAACACGCTCGAAATCGCCGCCGAAAAAGCGACGGTCGCGGACGCGGCCCGAATGCTGGACGAAACGTTCCGTCTCGACTTCTGGCGCGCGCCGGTCGACAACGAGCGCGGCAACCGTATGCCGACTCGCCAAAGCGATTGGCGCAACGCCGCTTACGAGATTAACTGGGCGCCGGAATGGCGCGAGTTCGACGTCGACGGCGCCGCCGGTTTCGAGCGCGTCGGCAAGTTCGCCCGCATTGACGCGACGGTGAAGGAAACGGTCGTCTTCTACGACCGCGCCGCGAAGATTTCGGTCGAAATTGAAAAGGGCAAGAACGTCCCGGACCTCCCGCGTCTCGGCGGTTATTTCGTTCTCCCGGCGGCTCAAGACGAGGAAATTTCGGTCGAATATTACGGTCGCGGGCCGGAGGAAAACTATTGGGACCGCAACGCCGGTTCGCCGCTCGGTTTCTACCAAACGACGGTCGACAAGATGCGCGTCTTGACGTACTCCGAACCGGGCGAATTTGGCGCTCGCACCGACTGCCGTTGGGTTGCGGTCGAGAACAAGAGCGGCCAACGCCTCCGTTTCGTCGCGCTCGACGCGAACGGGACGAAGACCGACGCAAGCGGCGCCGCAACGCTGACCTTCTCGGCGCGTCGGGCGTTGAACCGCGACCTCGAATCGGTCGAGCATAACTGGCAAATCCCGCGTCGCGACTTCGTCGTCCTGAACGTCGACTTCGCGCAACAGGGCGTCGGCGGCGACGACTCTTGGGGCGCTCAAACGTACCCGCAATACCGCTTGAGCGGCGGCAAGTACCGTTACGAGTTCCTCGTCGAAGTCGAAAAGGGCGCGCTCTAATCGCCCGCTAACCCGCGACGTTCGAACGCTTTAACCGCGTTTCGAGCGTCGCGTTCTCCCGAAACGCCGCGTCGGTTCGTTCCCCGTCCCGACGCGGCGTTTTCGTATTTCTTGCGCTCGTTTTTTCGCCGACTTTTGGCGTTTCTTTTCCGTTCCCCGCCGCGCTCCGTTCCCCCGTTTTCCCCGCGGCGTCTTGACTTTTCGTCCCTTCTCTCTCCTTTTT
>JAFTUJ010000139.1 GCA_017466305.1 Thermoguttaceae bacterium | reverse complement strand
GTCGGACTTCATGTTCGGCAAATTTTTCGTTGGACGCGGCGTCGTCCCGCTCGTCGACGTCGAGATTCCGGAGGATTTTTAAGGCGGCGCTTAGAACGCAACCGTCGCTCGAAGTCCAGGCGCCCAAACGGTTTTCGCTTCGCCGTCGCCGCCTACGCCGTCGATCCATTGCAGAGACGGCGTCGCGGAAAAGTATTTATTCACTTGAATCGAGTAATAAAGTTCGAAGTGGTTTTCGTCGACCGCGCCTTCGTTAAGCGCCGCGAACTCGTCGCTTACGCAAGTAATCCCGTATCCGAAGCCGAGAATATCGTCCGGGCGTTCCTCGCTAAACGAATGCAACTCGAAACCGCCGGTTAGGGCGCGGTCGAACTCGCAACATTCGCCGTTTTGTTGCCCGTAACGTCCCCAAAGACCGATATTTCGCGTTATTTCTTGGTCGAACGAGAAGCCCCAACCGTCGTTGACGAGGTCGTCGCGGCTTCCGTCGAGCGCGTCGTGCGGCCCAAAATTCGCCGTAACATAGCCTCGATACGTCCCTTGGAGCTCGCCGATCTGAACGCGTCGGTCGATTTCGGCGATCGCGACGCCGCGACTGAACATCTCGACGCAATCGCGGTCGGACTCGGCGTAACCAACGCCAAGACACCACTTATCGTTCGGTTCAAACCAAATTTGCCCGCCGAGCGCGTTCGCCGGACACTCGAACGTCAAATTGTTGACGAAGGCGTCCGAGAGGAATTGGCAATATTCGTCGTTCGCGTAAGCGTTCGTATCGAAGTCGCTCGTTAAATCGAGATAGCCGACGCGCGCTCGCCAACGGTCGCCGTCGCCGAACTTACGCTCGTACCAAAATTGGTTCAGATACGTGTTCCTCGTCGCTCCGCTCGCGGCGTTGAACCCGCAAAAGGCCGGAACGCGAGCGCCGAGCCCGTCGCCCATCCCGACTTTAAAGGTCGCTCGCATCGAGTCGCGCTCCGTAAGTTCCGCGAACGCCTCGACTTCGACCATCAGCGAACCGTCGATTCCGGAGTCGGTCGCGTCAAAATCGGACTGCTGCCCGACGGCGGTGATCGTCGCGCCGAGCTCCAATTTGTCGAGCAAAACGCGAAACGCCGACGCTTCCTCGACGTGTTTTACGTGCGTTTCGCGCGTCTCGGCGCCGTGAACGTGCAAGCTGTAACCGGCGTTCGCGTTCGCCGCTTCCGCCGCTTCCGCCGCTTCCGCCGTCTCCTCCGCTTCCCTTGCTTCCGCCGCCGGAGCTTCCGCGTCCGCTTCGGTCGGCGTTTCCTCCGCGAGAATCGGTTCTTCGAAAGCCGCCTCTTCGCCGTCGTAAGCGTCGACTTCGCCGAGAGTTGCGCCTTCGTCCGCCGAGTCTTCCCAATCGGTCGCCAAAGTCGCGCCCCAAGCGAACGACGCCGCGCCCGTCGAAAAGATCAAAGCGCTTAATAGCGCGACGCGTTTCGATAATTTTCGTCGTTTTTCCAACGTTCGCGCTCCTCGTTTCGCTCGTTCTTTAACCGCCTTAATCATTGTCTTAACTTAACTTAATGTTTCGCGAGGGGAACGCCGAACCGAGTCTTAACCGAAATTCCGTCTCCGTCGCGACGGCGCATCGCAACGAAAACGCCTTTCTATCTTTCAGGAAAAAACGAAAGTTAGACGTTTCTTCGTCATTCTTCCGCACATTTCTTCAGAAATTCTATGAAGTTTTTTCAGATTTTAACGATTTTCATCATTTTTGGCGATTTACCTTTTTTTCTCAAAAGGCGTAATACTTAGAATTTGCCGACTTTCCGCCCCGGCTTGCGCGCCGCTGAAAAAGACGTATAATTAATTGACGTTTTTGCGAATTGACGACCTAGCGCTCAACAACCGACGAGCGCCCGTTCAACGTCGGCGGTAACCGACGCGTTTTCAAGGAGTTGCGACAATGCCGCTTGAATCTTTATTGACGGCGACGACGGCGGTCGTCGGGCTTTGCGCCGCGTTTTTGATCGGCGTTTCGAAAACCGGCGTTCCGGGCGTCGGCCTTTTCGCGTGTTTGCTGATGATTTCCGCGTTTTCCGGGCGCGAGATGTTCGCCTCCGGCGCGGTCGTCCCGCTCCTGATTCTCGGCGACGTCGCGGCGGTTTGGTTTTACCGTAAAGACTGCGATTTCAAGCTGTTGCGGCGACTTTTCACCCCGGTCGGCGTCGGTCTGCTCGGCGGCGCGGCGGTCATGTGCTTTAT
This sequence comes from Thermoguttaceae bacterium, assembly GCA_017466305.1. GTDB lineage: Bacteria > Planctomycetota > Planctomycetia > Pirellulales > Thermoguttaceae > RUG369. Next base: position 2,536 of record JAFTUJ010000139.1, on the reverse strand, counting down.
GGACAACGCGCAATTTAAGCTGACGGTCGGGATTTTGGCGACGTCGATTTTGCTTTTCGAGTTCGTTCGCAAACGTCTCGGTTGGACGCAAATATCGACAAGCGCGCCTTTTAGAATCGGATGCGGAACGCTCGCCGGGTTGACGACGATGCTCGGCAACGCCGCGGGCGCGGTTTCGGCGGCTTACTTCGCGTCGCAAAACCTTGACAAACAACGCTTTATGGGAACAAACGCGGTTTTCTTTTTCGTCGTTAACGTCAGTAAAATCCCGCTTTTACTCGCCGCGACGGCGGTCAAAACGAACCTCGGTTTCGAAGCGGTCGACGCGCAAATGATGAACGCGACGACGTTTATGTTAACGCTCTTTTTCGCGCCGGGCCTTCTCGTCGGAGCGTTCGTCGGGCGGCGGCTCTACCGAGCGATTCCGGAGCGTTTTTTCGTTCCTTTCGTCTTGATTTTGAACATGTTAACGGCGCTTCAAATCTTGATTTCGGCGGCGCTCGGTTGACCTAAGCCTCGCTTGACCGGACGCTTGATTCGCGACGCCGTGTCGCCAAATGTCGTTACACAACGTCCCAAAGCGTCGCATCTTCCGACAATAAAAATCGACAATAAAAAAAGCGCTCGACTCAATTGTCGAACGCTCAACAATTTAGGCGGCGCCGGTTCGTTAAAAAAAGCGAGTCGACGCCGTTTTTCTGCGACTTAACGTCATTCGACGCTGAACTCAAACTCGCAATACTTTTCGCGGTTCCAAGCGTTCGCTTGCGTCGACGGCGAAATCGCGAAGAGCGGCGAGAACGTCCGCACCTTTACCGTCTTCATATCCTTCGAGAATTCAAGGAGTTGCAACCAACCGTCGCCGCCGTTTCCTTCCCAGCCGCCGCCCATCGCCTGCGTGTCGAACAGGAGTTGCGAAACCGTTTTGCCGGCGGCGTTTTTGTCGACGCGGAAACCGCAACACCCCTCCATATTGTCGGCGGTCGAGTGGTGCCCGCAGATCACAAGTCGAATATTGGCCGACGGTTGCACGAGCTTTTGCCAAATCGTTTCGCCGGCTGCGCCGCCCGCTTTGCTAAGTCCGTACCCCTCTTTAACGTCGCGTTCAAGTCCCGCCGTATAAGGTCTTAAATACGAATGCGTCAACACGATCCCGAAATGATTCGCGTACTCCGGTCGAGCGAAGAGCGCTTTCGCCCATTCGAGCGTCTCCGGACGCGGCGCGAACTCGAGCGAAACGACCAAAACCTTTTGCCCGCCGGTTCCTTCGAACTCGTACGCGGCGTTCTCTAACGTCTTCTTACCAAACGCGTTAGGGAAACATTCAACGACGACGTCCTTCCAAAGCGGGTTGCGCTCCATCGGGAAAAATTCGCCGAAAAGGGAGTCGCGCGTCTCAGACGAACGGACGCCGTAATGCGTTCCTTCCGGGAAAATGTCCGGCCCGTAGTCGTGATTGCCGGTGCAGAGGACGTAAGGCACGACGCCGTCGAGGCGTTCGAAGGCGCGCGAACACGACGTCCACATCTGACGCCCGGTTTGGTTCGCGAATTTGCCGTCCGCCTTTTGCAGACCGTTCGACTCCACTAAGTCGCCGACGCAAAGGACTTGGCGAATCGCAAGCGCGTCTTTATTTTCGGCGATCCAAGCGGTCATCAGCTCGAAAATCCCCTGATTGCGCCCGTACCGCGAGTACGCCTGCGGGTCGGGGATAACGACCATCGTCCAAGCGTCCTTATCTTGGAGCGCCGGAGCGACGTAAGGCGTCGAAGATTCGACGTTTTGCGCGACGACAAAGGACATCGACGCGGCGCCGACAAACGCCGCCGACGCCAAAACAACAAAAAAGAAATTTCGCAACGATTTCAACATTATCAAAGCCTTTCCAAAAACCAAGCGCCGCTAAAAGAACGCCGTCCGAACGCCGAACGCCGCCGCTTTTTCGCGTCAAGAAAATGATACCCGATTTCGGAGAAAATTGCAAGCGTCGCCCCCCGCCCGCTCGACAAAAAAATTTTTTCCGATAAAATCGAAAGCGCGTTGCAGCGAAAATGGTCGTTTGATTTTCGCCTCAACCCCAACTTTCCCGCCCCTTAACTAGACGCGTTCCCCCCGTTAAAGGCCCGCTTCAATGAGTCGTTCCTCCGCCGACGCAAATGTTTCCTCGTCCGCTTCCCCCCAACGCGAACTCCTGTCGCCAATCGACGACAAATCGTTTTTCCGCAGCGTTTTAAGTTTTGTTTTCGACTTGATTTCGCCGCAAAACCGCAAGGCGACGATCATCCTTTGTTACGCCGTTTTCGCGTTGACGCTTTGGAAATACCTCCCGCCGGCGCCGCGTTTTGCCGACCCGGAAACGGGAAAATGCGTCCTTAACGACCAAACGTTCGAAAACAACAATTTCGGCGCTGTTTTCGGAAATTCAAACGATGTTTCCGCCCAAAAAAATTCGACGGAAAATTCGACGGAATCGTTAAACTCGCCGTCGATTAAACCGCTCGACGGAACGCTGAGCGCCGAAACGACGCCGCTTCGT
>JAFTUJ010000138.1 GCA_017466305.1 Thermoguttaceae bacterium | reverse complement strand
TTTGCGTCCGTTGCGCCGCGCTCGCGCTCTTTACGACGAAGCGCGAAACGCCTTTGAGAACGAAACGTCGCAAAACGACGCCGAGTAACCGACGTTAAAAAGCGACAAGAAACGCAAAACGCCGCGTCGACCCGAAACCGGTCGGCGCGGCGTTTTTTAACGTCTTAACGACGTGCGTTTTAACGTTTAAAGCGGAAGCGTTTAGCGTTTTTCGAACTTCAAGCGAATCGAGTAATCGCCGCTTTCGGGCGCCGTCGCGCCGACGCTCAAGATTTGAGCGCCGGCGACGTCTTGAAGCGCCGTTTCGAGCGCGACCTTCGAAGCGTTTTCGCCGTCCGCCGTCGCTTCGACGAACGCGAACCCGTCCGGAACGAGGAAGCGCGCCGTCGTTTTATTTTTTGCGACAAGACGAAGCGTTGCGGAAAGCGTCGCCGTTTCCGCGTCGAAGCGGCAATCGCAAAGGTCGACCGCGCCTTGGGTAACGTGTCGGTCGCTCGACAAAAATTGCGGAACGTCGGTTTTGCGGTGCAGCGCTAAGAGCCGAACGCCGTGAGCCGGGACGACCGTTTCGAAGCGTTTCGCGTTTTCGCCGAGATACGTTTCCGTCCAAAACTCGAACGCGACGCGCGGCGCCTCGTCGAGCCCGATTTCCGCGAAGTCGAAGCCGACGGTCGTTTCTTCGTCGCTCCAGTTGAAGAGCGCGACGACGTCCCAAGCGCCGAAGTCCTTGCCGACTTTAAGGTTCCAAATCGGCAGTTCGGCGCCGAAGAACGGATAAAGCGCGTTCGGGCGGACGTCGCAAACCGGGAGCGTTTTCTGCAGGAGCCGCATTCGCTCCATCGGGAGTTCCGCGAGTTTGTCCCCGGCGAACATCATTTGGCCCGGGAGCGAAACGACCGTCGTCGCGACGCGCGCCTCTTCGAGCGTCAGCGCTTCGTTGACGAGGAGCGTGTCCGGGTCGGAGAAGAAAACGATGTTGTTCGTGAAGACTTGGTTGAGCGTGCGCCCGGCTTGACGCATAACGTTTTCCCATTTAACGGGTTGGTTCGGGTGAACGACGTCGGCGCCGGTGCGAGCCGCGTCGGCGAACGCCGCTTCCGGCCCGGTGAAGTGCCCTTGACAGGCGAGGAAAACGCGGTCTTCGCCGATACCTTCGCGCAACGCTTTAACGCAACGTTCGAACGGCGCCTCGATTTGCGGATTGTCGAACGCGGCGCGAACGTCGGCGCGTTCGAAGAAGTGGGCGCAGTAACCGGAGTTCGCGCCGGACATGCCGTCGATCTTGAAGAACTCGTAACCCCAGTCTTTAGAAGCGATTTCGTGAATGCGGCGCATGTGCGCGACCATTTCGTCGTTCGACGGGTCGATCGTGTAGACGCCGTTCCAGGTGCGCATCGGGTTCCCGTCTTTATCGTGCAGGAACCAATCTTTGTGCGCTTCGTAAAACTCTTTCGAGCCGGTGCCGAACGGCGCGGTCCAAAGCCCGGGGCGGAAACCGAGCGCGCGAATATCGTCGGCGAGCTGTTTCATCCCCTTCGGGAATTGGCGTTCGTTGACTTCGAGGTTCAAGTTGTAAAACCCGGAAACCGGCAACTTATCGCTGTTCCCTTGCCAACTTTCGATCGACCAAAACTCGAGCCCGAACGGTTGCAGATGTTCCTTCCCGACGCGCGCTTCGGCGAGGTTTTCTTCCGCGCCCGCCGTGTCGAAATAGAGGTTCCAAGACATCCAGCCGGTCGGCGGCGACGGACAGCGCTTGCGGTCGATCGGCTTGTAATAAGGAACCCAACGCTTTTGATAGTAACGTTTATCGACGGCGACCGAAAAGACCGCTTCCGACGCTTCGTGAATTCGCCCGGACGCTTCGACGGCGTATTGCGCTCCGTCGATAAAGCTCGACGCGGCGTCGGGTTGCGTCGCGGCGTTTTTCGTCGTCAAGCGCAAGTTCGCGGCGTCGAACCGAAGCGCCAAATCTTCTTCGCGGGCGAAAAGGGAATCGTTCGTCGCGGAGTCGACGACGCCGGTCGCGAGGGGCAAAACGCGCTCCCCGACTTGCGAGCGAGTGCGGCAGGGGAACGAATCGTCGCGGAAAACGACGTCGCCGCGGAACGAAATTTCGCCGAGATAAAACTGCCTAGTGCGGTGATACGCAAGGACTTCGAGCCGGTCGCCGTCGGCGTTGAAGACGAGGTAGCCTTGCGCTTCCCCTTGCGGATCGACGAGCGCGAGACGGTGCGAAACGGCGTCGCGCGGGGCGGCGACGGTCCAATCTTTGCCGTCGACGACGAACCCGAGTTCGCCGGAAATTTGAACGTTGGTTTCGGCGTGCGTCATCGTGAGACGCGACGTCGCTTCGTTGAATTCGACGCTCCAAGCGCCGAGCGCGAGCAGAAAAGCCGCGACGACGTTTTGCATAGCGAGTCCTCCTAAAAACGGGGTAAACGTTGCGAATGAAAGGATTGCGTGAAACGGTAAAACGGTAAAACGGTAAAATCGGAAACGCGTCGCGACGTCGCAACGTTAAAAAATAAAAGTCGAGAACGGCGCGACGTTCGAGCCGCGCTCGGCGTTTTCGAAGTTGAAACGGCAAAAGACGACGCCGCGTCGATTGAAAAGGACGACAAAGCGTCGAGTTGTAATAAGCGGCGCGACGTCGTTTTGAATAGACGACGCGTTGTAGTTTTGGAGGGAACGACGCGGCGTCGTTTTTAGCGGACGGCGCCGCGTCGCGATTCGGTTGGCGTTACTCGGCGTCAATCCCAGCGGAGTCGGGACGCGTCGAAGACCGGGCCGTCGGCGCAAGTGCGTTTATAGTCCCAGGTTCCGTCGTCCGTTTTCCAGTCGACGACGCAGGAGAAGCAAATCCCCAAACCGCAAGCCATCGGCGATTCCAACGACGTCCAGCATTCGAAACCGCGCGCTTCCGAGTACTTGGCGACGGCTTTTAACATCGGATGCGGCCCGCAGCAGAGAAGGCGAACGCCTTCCGGCGCGACGTCGTCCGGCAAAATTTCCGGGAAAACGTCCGTTACAAAGCCCTTCGTTCCGGCGCTTCCGTCTTCCGTCGCGAGGCGAACGTCGACGCCGAGCGCTCGGAAATCGTCGACGCAACTCAAACGCTCCGCCGACCGCGCGCCGAAAACGAACGTCAATTTCGGAGCGTTCGCCGGGTCTTTTTTCGCCGCTTCAAGTTGTTCCTTAATAAGGAGATAGAACGGCGCGTTCCCGACGCCGCCCGCGACCAAGACGAGATTTTTCGGCGTTTGACCGCAAAGCGCCTCCGCCCAACCGTTCCCGAGCGGGCCCCAAAGACGAATCGGGTCGCCCGGGCGAAGCGTCGTCAGTCGCGTCGTTCCCTTGCCGACGACCGCGTAAACGACTTCGACCCGACCCGAAGTCTTGTCGGCGTCGTAAATTGCGAACGGGCGTCCGAGAAGCGGATCGTCGCCGGCGGCAAGACGCAGCATTACGAACTTGCCCGATTCGACCCGAGCCGCGAACTCCGGCGCCTCGATCGAAATTTTCCAAGTCGAATCGGCGATTTGCCGGTTTTCGAGCGTCGTCCCGACGCCGGTCCAAACGTCTTTACGTTGAGTAATACAATCGTGCGACATGCCGAACTCCTTGCGTTATTGTCGGTTGCGTCGGCGCCTTTACGCGGCGTCGTCGGCGGTTGAAAACGGTTAAACGGTTAAACGGTTAAAACGATTGAAAGCGTTAAATACGGTTGGAACGGCGATATGACGTCGCGTCGCCGAAAGCCGAGCGAATTGGCGACGCGACGTCGTTAACGGAAAACGACGCGGCGTCGTCGCAAGGCCGCCGTTCATTTTTGCGTTGTCTTGGCGCTGTCTAACGGGCGAGGCGGGAAGCGTTTTTAGCGACCGCGTTTCGGGCCGGAGCCGCGTTTCGCTCCGCCGCGGAAGTCGCCGCCCGATTTGCGGTTAGCGTTGAACGACGGTTTGTCGCCGAAACGCTTTTTCGTTCCGCCGCGACGTTCCGAAGCGTCGGCGTTGAAGCGGTCGCGACCGCCTTCGCGCTCGGAACGGTCGAACTTGCGCGGGCCGATCGTTCGTTCTTCGTCGTCGAATTCTTCGCGGACGCGGCGACGGCGTTCGCGGCGTTCTTCGGAGCGGAATTCTTCGCGGAAATCCGGATTCGCTTCGCGGCGTCGCGACGGTTCGGCGAAGCGTTCGAACGACGGGTCGAATTGGCGACGACGCGGCGTCGTTTCGTCGGCGGAGTCGGCGTTCGCAACGTTCGAATTTTTCCCGGTTTTCGAGCGTTTTTCATCTTCCGTTTCCGGCGCGTTTCGCATCTCGATTTCGGAAATTTCGATCGGGCGCAAACGCGGTTTCATCGACGCGGCGTCGTTCGGCGTTCGAGCGGTTCGGTAAAGCTCGGCGACTTCTTTCGGCGTCAAACGCCGGAACTCGCCCGGCGCCATTTTGCCGAGTTTAATCGAGCCGACTTGAACGCGTTGCAGCTGCATCACTTTGTGTCCGAGACGCGCGAGCATCCGGCGAATTTCGCGATTTTTACCCTCGGTAAGGGTGATTTCGAGAACGGAACTCATTTTATGTCGGGACTTAATGACGACGTCGTCCGCTTGAACAATTCCTTCGGCGATGTGAACGCCCCGTTTGAGGTCGCGCGCCAGTTCGTAGTCGACGAGCCCGGCGACTTGCACTTTATATTTTTTCGGCGCTTCGAAACGCGGGTGGGTTAGGCGTTCCGCAAGCGCGCCGTCGTTGGTGAGAATAATAAGGCCTTCGCTGTTTTGGTCGAGGCGACCGACGGGGAAGAGGCGCCCGAACTGCTCCGGGATAAAGTCGAGGACGCGGCGTCGACCTTGCGGGTCGCTGTTGGTGCAAAGGGTGTTTTTCGGTTTGTTGAGCGCGATGTAAATCGGTTTCGCTTTCGGGAGCGCTTCGCCGTCGACGCGAATTCGCTGTTCGTGCGGGAAGACGCGGACGCCGAGTTCCGTAACGACGACGCCGTCGACTTCGACGCGACCGTCGGCGATCAGCTCCTCGCACTTGCGTCGACTGCCGTAGCCTGCCGCCGCGAGAACTTTTTGCAGGCGGTGCCCGAGTTCCTCGGCGAGCGGGTCGTCGGCGTCGACGACTTTTTTCGGCTTCTTAACGGGAGCGTTCGCGAAAACGGAGTTGGCCGCGGCGCGCTCTTGACGGGAATTAGACGTAAAACGCGGGCGACCGGGCTTCGGGGCTCGCGAAGAATCGAGGCGGGGCTTGCGGTTGCGCGATTGCGATTGCGGACGAGAATGGCGAGAGCGGGCGGACATAAGAAACCTCCGGGGAAAACGTCGACGCGTCAAAAATGCGCCGCTGGGAAACAAACGACGGGAAAACGTCATTATACTATAAAAAGGAAAGCGCGCCAAGGCGGCGAAAAGAAACGCGGAGGAAATTTGGTAAGACTTCGCGTTGGAAAACGATAAGCTGCGTAATATGGGAAGAATAGGCTAGTACAGAGGAGGGCGAGAAGGGGCGTCGCTTGGAGAATAAGAGGAGAAAAAAATGAAAACGAGAAAATTTCTGGGAATTTTTCGAAAAAGCCCCTTGCGGTTTTTGTTTCTTCGGGTAT
>JAFTUJ010000137.1 GCA_017466305.1 Thermoguttaceae bacterium | reverse complement strand
CGACACGACGCCAACCGTCGCGTTCGCGCCGATTCCCTCTTGAACCGTCGATTCGACAAAGGTTAACGCGATCGTCGGTTCGTCGTCGTCGACAACGGTCAACCTTTCGGAATCGGCGATAAAATTAAGACTCGTCGCGCGAATTTGAACGTCGACTTCGCTTTCCGGAACGTCGTTGTCGACAACGTAAAGCGTTATCGCAACGGAACTTTCGTTCGCCGGAATTGTAACGCTCGCCGGCAGCTTTACCTGCTTCGAAGGCGACGCGGTCAATTTAACGGTAAGCGGCGAATCGACGACGTAATTGCGCTCGACGGTTAGCGTCAACTCGTCGCCTTCGCGCCCGATTCCCGAACTTAAACTAAGCGCCAACGCCGCTTTATTGATATTGACGACGCAGAAATCTTGGCTCGCGGCGTCGTAACCGTCGAGCGTCGCGGTCAACGTCGTCCACTGGTCGTCGTCGAACTCGCCGTCTTTAACCGCCGAAACGTAAAACGCGACCGCGCTTTGTCCCGGCGCGAAAACGACTTCGGTCGGAACGGCAAGTTCCGTCGCGTCGCCGACCGTCAACGTCGCGGTCGCTTGCCGCGAAACGTCGCCGGTGCGCGACAAAACAACGCGAAGTTGTTCGCCTTCCGAAACTTGCGTCGACGCCGAAAGCGTTAACCGTTGTCGCAAAAGCGTCGCGGGCGAACTAACGTTCGAGTGGTTGGCGTTATTCTCTTCCAGAACGGCGTCGTAAGAATCGCACACAACGATAAAACAGGCGCTTCCGATCCAACCTTGCGACGGAACGACAACGTTCGTTCGCCGTTGAATCGTATCGCCGGACGACAAATCGTCGTAAACGGTAATCGTTTTGAGAAGCGTCGCGTCGTCGAGCGAACCGGTCGGCGAAATGTAAATCGACTCGCGCCAAGTTTCCGTCGCGGCGCGTTCGCCGTCGTTTTCGGTCGTCCAAACGATCTCGACCGTTTCGCCGGCGGTCGCCTCTTTCGGCGCGTCGACGGAAACGACCTTCAGGTCGGCCAACTCCGGATAGACAAGCGAAATTTTGCCGGAAACCGCTTGATTGTCGTTGTTGTTCGATTCATAAACTTCCGAATATACGTCGTTTACAACGATTAAATAATAATCGCCTTCGACCCAAGTTCGATTGTCGAGCGGCAAGGCGCACTGGACGACGCGGAGTTTGCGCTCGCCCGCTTCCAAAGCCGTCGTCAAGCGCGAATCGGCGCCGTCGTCGTAAGTCGTCAGCAAGTAATCGTCGTTCGAAAACCTTTGATCTTTCGAGAGATAGATTCGATTGCGCCAAGAGCCGAGCGCCGCCGCGACGCCGACGTTTTCGGTCGCGACCGTAACGGCCAACTTTTGCCCGAAGAAGCCGTCCGTCGGGAACGACTCGGCGTCAAATCCGACCTGCAAGTTCGCCGCCGCGAAGACGAAGGAACCGACGAACGCGTCCTCTTCTCCGCCGTTCGGGGGCGAACCGTCTTGGTTCATCGTCGTTCCGAGCGGATTGCGGACGTCAGGCCCGATCGTAACCGCGTAAGTTCCGTCGGAATAATCGTTTGCGTCAAAATAAAATCGGAACGCGTTATTTCCGGAATTCAAACGACGCGGAGGCTCGAACGCAATCGCGTTCCCGTCGGCGTCGACAATCGCGACGTCGTCGACCGTAAAGGTCGAAACGTCGATCGATTGGTCGAAATAGACGTCCAAATAAGGCGCGGAAGATCCCGGCGACGTCGCGTCGCTTGGAACGACGGCGACCACTTTGGGGCCGGAAACGTATCCGACGGTAAAAACAAGCGTATCCGTTGTAATTTCAGGCGTTAATTCCGCGTAATCGCCAAAAATCGTTCCTTCGTACCAAACGCCTTCGTCGACTTCCAACGTTTTGGCGTTTAAGAACTTAAAGGAGTTCATCGTCGTCGGAACGAAATCGAATCGCAACTTAACCAACTCGACCGTTCCAAGAAGCGTCGCGTCGCCGGAAACAGTCAGCGTCGCGTAATCTTTGAGAGACGCAACGCCAAAAACGAGCCGCCCTTCCGGCCCGAGCGTAAAATCGCCGTTGAGCGCGAACGCGCCTTGCGGTTCGAACGTTCCGTCGCAAAAGACCGCGAAATTTGCGCCGTCGATCTTCCCGAAACCTTGAAGCGTCAAGTCGTTAGCGACGGTCAAGACGGCGTTTTTCGCGTCCGCGCCGTTAATTTGCAAAACGCTCTTCGCGGAACCGCCGAATTGCAGAACGCCGACGCCGGTCAAGGTCGCGTCGCCCTCAATCTTAACGACGGTTTGCTTCAAAGCGTCGCCAACCGTAACCGTCGAATTAATCGTCGCTTGCGTTTGGAGGCAGAACGTCGAGCCGGGCGCGAGAAGAACGTCCGCGTCCAAAGTCGCGTTGCGGAAAACGAACGAATCGCCGACCGTCCAAGTCGACGCGGCGCCGGAAAACGCGACGTTTTCGAAGCTCGCTTCCCCGTCGCCGCTTAGCGTCGGCGCGACGCCGTCTTTCGCGACAAACGCAACCGCAGAATCGGCAACGCTTAAAACTCCGTCGACGACAAGGCTTCCGGTTTTTACGTCGACGCTTTGAAGCGCGACGGTCGTTTGATTGCGTTTCGGGCGCGCAATTGTTAACGACGCGACGTCGAGAACGACGCCGGTTTCTCCGCCGTCGATCGACGCGGAAGTCAAGACGAGCGGCGCGTTTACGACGATCGTTTTTCCGGCGAGTTCCGGCGCAAATTTAATCGGCGCGGCAATTCGATATATTTCAACGTATTGAATCGCTTCAAGCAACGACGTTTTCCCGTCAAAATCGTCGAGCGCAAGGCTTGCGGTATCGACGTAAACGTTGCCCGCGTTGAGGATAACGCCATAAACGTCGACAACTTCAATCGCCGCGCCGACGGCGTCGAGAAATTCGACTTGCAGCGCGCCCGGCCCGTCGGCGTGTTGAGCGGTATCCCAAGTAAAATCGCCGTTAGCGTCAAAAACCCCAAGCAGATAAGACGCGGTCGCGGTCGACCAAGCGACGCGGACGGAAACCGCTTCCGGAACAGGCGCCCATTCGACAAGAACATTTCCGGCGTAAGCTCCGCT
>JAFTUJ010000136.1 GCA_017466305.1 Thermoguttaceae bacterium | reverse complement strand
GCTTGCCCCGCAGTGCGACACTTCCATCGGCGCGTACCCGCGAGTCGCCTGCGCGACGCGAAGTTTCGCCAACGGTAAATAGGGGCGCGTTCCGTATCCGAGCCCGTCGCAGGAGATCAGCCGGTCGGCGTCTTCGGAGCGAATCGCGTCGACGACGGTCGAAACGACCTTCATAAATTCGTCGTCGGAGCAACCGTCCGGCTCGTTGAAGAGGTTGAAGCTGACGAGTTCGTTCGGATAGCCCGCGTACCGCTTCGCGAAGACCCGCCAATGTTCGGCGCAAACGGCGAGCGTCTCGGCGTCCTTCCAAACGGTCGGCCTTTCGGGCGGGTTGGCGACGGTGTAACCGGGCGCGCGGTGAAAGTTCATGCAGACGTGAACGCCGTATTTGTCGCCGTATTCGACCGCTTTGTCGATCTCGGCGAGCGTTTTTTCGTTGAAGCGTTTTCGGTCGCCGTCGACGATCCAGCAGCGGTAGTCCATCGGGAGGCGAACGAAGTTGAAACCGAGGTCGGCGATGTTGCGGAAGTCGTCCTCGCGGAACGGTTTATTGTCGTAAACCATAAACTTTTCGAGGAGGTTGAAACCGCGCCAACGGGGCAGTTTGTCGTACCGCGGCGTCGGGAGCGTCGAGCGTTTCGACGGCGCGGCGAAGGCGTTCGAGAAGAGCCCGAAACCGGGAACGCCGAGCGGGGCGACGACGGACGCGACGGCCAACGCGGCGCCCGATTTGAACGCGTCGCGACGGGTCGGCGAACGGTCGGCGGAAACGCGGGAAGGAAGGGAAAAACGGTCGGCGGACACGGCGGCTCCTTTCGAGCGTCGAAACGCAAAAAAGACGTCATTAATTAATAAGGGGAAAAACGGGAGTAAGCGCCGCTCGACGAATCGGCGACGCTTGTTAAAATGGGGAAAATAGGGAACGGCGTTCGCCGGCGTCGACGCGACGTTTTCATTATATAAAAGCGAAACCGGCGCGTCAAGCGTTTCGTTCGGTTTTGGCGTTTTTCTTGCGTCGGACGAGCAATTTTAGCGATTTTGCGGATGTTGACGACAAAGGCGGCGAGGAAACGTCGCGACGACGGACGCCGCCGCCGATTTTGGACGAAAAAAACGACAAATTCGAAAAAAATGGGAAAAATTTCGCCGATTTTGCTTGCAATTTGCGCGTTATCCTTGTACAATAAGAACGTTCCGTATTTTGTCGACGGTTTTCGCATTTTTACAACTATTGTGGCGCCCGTCGATTTCCGCTTGATATTTTTGCGCGTCGCGACGATTGTCGGCGACGTTCGAGGAGCGTTTTATGAGTACTTTTTCGCGTCGTTCTTTTCTGAAAACGTCCGGTTTGGCCGCCGCCGCTGTTACGGCCCCGAGCCTTGTCGCGGCTCCGCGCGTTCACGCCGCCGAAGATAATACGATTCGTATCGCTTGGATCGGTTGCGGCGGTCGCGGCAACGGCGCCGTTCGTCAAGCGTTGAACGCCGACCCGAATACGAAACTTTGGGCCGTCGCCGACGCGTTCAAAGAACGCGCTTTCAACGCCGTCGCCAGCGTTAAAGAGACGCACGGCGAAGACCGCGTCGACGTTCCGGAAGAACGCACTTTTTACGATCTCGACGGTTACAAAGCCGCGATCGACACGCTCCGCGACGGCGACGTCGTTCTTCTGACGACGCCGCAAGGCTTCCGCCCGATCACGTTCGAATACGCGGTCAACAAAAAGGAAAAAATCAACGTCTTCGCCGAAAAACCGCTCGGCGTCGACATTCCGGGCCTCAAACGCATTCTCGCCGCGAACGAAGTCGCGAAACAAAAGGGGATTCAAGTCGGCGTCGGTTTGAACAACCGCCACTACGACCGCACCCGTCAAACCGTCGAAGCGATTCAAGAAGGCAAACTCGGCGAAGTCCTCAACACTTGGGTTTATCGCCTCCAAGGCCCGCACAACCTGAACTGGCAAGAATCCCGCTCCGCGCTTCAAAACGAAATCGCGAACATCTTCTGCTTCGACTGGACGAGCGGCGGTTTCATTGTCGACGCGTTGATTCACAACATCGACATCTGCTGCTGGTGCATGCAAGACTACCCGATCGCCGCGAACGGCGTCGGCGGTCGCCTCGTCGACCCGCACGACAAGGGCCTGCGTCGCTCGAAAGACCAACTCATCGACTGCGCCGCCGTCGAATACACCTTTAAAGACGGTCGCAAGATGATGCTCCAAACCCGCACCGTCCCGAATTGCTGGGGCTTCTTCCAAGCGAACGTTCAAGGGACGAAGGGCTGCAGCCAACTCGGCGAAGGCGTCGGCGACCCGGCCATCTACGAGGGGACGGAAATGCTGAATACGCATACCCGCAAAGCGATTTGGAAGCCGGAAGCGGGCCCGAACGACTCGTACCAAGACGAACACGTCCGCCTCTTCGACGCGATTCGCAACAACAAACCTTGGAACGAAATTCAATACGGCGTCGACGCGACCGCGACCGCGATTCTCGGCCGCACCGCCGTCGAAACCGGTCAACGCGTTTCGATGGAAGAAGTTTGGAACTCGACGCGCGAACTCATCCCGAACATCGACGCGCTCCGCATCGATAGCGAATCCCCGGCCGAACGCGACGAAAACGGCAACTACTGGATTGGCACCCCGGGCGTTACGAAAGTTTCCTGAGCGAACGCCGAGGGCGTGCAAACGGGCGCCGCGCTTATTAAAGCGTCGGTAAAAGTTAGCGCCGATTAAAAAACGCCGAAGTTCGAGCGGCGACGTTTGAAAATAGCGTCGACCGTTCGAGCGTCGGCGTTTTTTTGCTTGCCGCGCGTCGAGCGACAAATTGACGCGTTAAAATAAAGTGAAATTGGAAAAGTTGGAGGAAAAATGACGAAGGAGAAGAGCGTTTTTCCGACGCGGCGCGAAGCGGTCGAGTTGGCGCGCCGGTCGGCGGCGTCGCGGGCGCTGTTCTTTTTTCGGTCGGTGTAATTGCGATCGCGATTGAGGGCGCGCCCCTTTACACCGGGCGTATTGGGGCGTCGCGAACGTCGGCGACTTTGTTCGCGCGCATTTTATTTTGATTTTCAACTTTATCGGCGCGTTTTTCGAGGGCGCGGCGTCCGCCGTTTGCCGCTTCGATCGCTGCGTCGCGGACGCGTTTTTTTCTGGTTGGCGCCGGAATCGCCGCTTAAAATTGCGACGTATTTAGGAATCGCGTTCGTCGGGAACGATTGCGGCGCGCAATTTCTTAACGCGACGTTAAAGACGGGAAAAAGCGGCGTCGAAACGGCGAAAAACGGCGACGCGGCGCCGAAAAACGCGGCGTAATCGGCGGGAAACGTCGAGAACGAGAACGAACGAAAGAGCGCAAAAAAAACTCGCGAACCGAGACGGGAACGCGAGTTTTTGCGTTAAGTTAAGCAAAACGCCGG
>JAFTUJ010000135.1 GCA_017466305.1 Thermoguttaceae bacterium | reverse complement strand
TTCGACGAACGGCTCCGGCGCGTTTGGGCGGTCGACGTCGCGGCGACGGTCGCGACGGCTCGGGCGTTCGGCGCGGCGGCTCGGGCGTTTCGGCGAAAGCGCGCGGCGGAAAGCGGCGGCGACGGTCGCGCTTCGTTGGGGAATTTGGCGGCGAGCGGCGCTTCTCCGGCGTTGGTTCTTTTCGGTTGGGACGGCGTCGACCGCGGAATGGAGGGGGAAACGGCGCAGTTGTACGCGGTTTGCAAGGGCGCGGTCGTTTCGTTCGGGCGGTCGCTGGCGCAGGAGCTGGCGCCGGAGGTTCGCGTCAACGTCGTTTCGCCCGGCTGGATTCGGACGACTTGGGGCGCGGTCGCGTCGGAGGCGGCGACGAAGCGCGTCGCGGCGGAGTCGTTAAGCGGACGTTGGGGAACGGCGGAGGAGGTCGCGGCGGTCGTTCGCTTTTTAACGTCGGACGCGGCGGCGTATGTGAACGGACAAAACGTTCCGGTCAACGGCGGATTTTCGTTCCGTCGGCGCGTCGATTCGAGCGTTTGAAGGCGGCGGTAAGGCGAGCGATTCGGCGTTTTGAAGGCGTTTTTGAGCTTTTTGAGAAGAAAACGGGGGTTTTGCCCTTGCGGAAATTGAATTTTCGGATAAAATAAATCCAATTTTAGCTTGACTTGTTCGCGGTCTTGCCCGGTCTTGCGTCGGGCGTCAAAGACGGCGAACGACGGCGCCGACGAGCGTTTGCGCCGGAAACAAACGGTCGAGGTTTTTCGAAGAAACGGCGTTTGCGCGGCGCGGCGAAGCGTCGAAGCGTTGAAATATAAGGGATTAAGGAAACGTCGAAAATCGTCGAAAAACGGAAACGACGACATTTGACGGCGCGCGGCGAGAACGGGCGGCGTCGAAAGGGGAAATCGAAATGCGCATTGCTGTCGGAAGCGATCATCGCGGGGCCCAAATCGCTCAAAAAATTGCGGCGGACGTCCTTCTTCGCGAACATTACGCCGACTTGGCCGAAGCTCGGCGATACGGCGAACGTCTCGTCGGCGCGCATTTGATCGTCGGCGCCTCCGTTTCCGATTCGTTCGACGAAAGCGAGCGCGTCGAAGCGGACGAGGAAATCGCGATTTATTCGCTCGAACGAACGGCGCCCGGTCGCGTCGAGATTCGCAAGCCGGACTTCGAACGCGAGGACGCGGGCGACGCGTCGACGAAAGCGGTCGATTATCCGGACGTCGCGGCGGCGGTCGCCGAAGCGGTCGCGTCCGGCGAAGCGGACAAAGGGATTCTCATTTGCGGAACCGGAATTGGAATGTGCGTCGCGGCGAACAAAATTCGCGGCGTCCGCGCGGCGGTTTGCTGCAACGAAGTCGCCGCCGAGTTCAGCCGTCGACATAACGACGCGAACGTTCTTTGCCTTTCCGGCGAATTTTTGGGCGTCGCCGAAATCGAGTCGCTCGTTCGCATTTGGCTGACGACGCCCTTCGACGGCGGACGGCACGCGCGCCGCGTCGATAAAATTTCGGCGCTCGAACGCGAAACCGGCCTTTGAAAAGCGGCGAAAGACGAAATGAACGCCGGCGACGGTCGCGATATTGTCGCAAAGACCGACGTTAAAGTTTGCTTAAAGCGTCTAGTTTAAAACACGTCGACGACGTTTGGGTCGTCGGCGCGTTTTTTTTCTTGGTTTTTGCGAAAATTTTGAAAAAAATTCCTTTATTAAGTTTTATTTCTTGTCGTATTCGGCTCTTTTTTATATAATAAGTAATAAGGAGGCCTCGAACGTCCGCTTGTCGCTTGTTTGCCTTGTCGGACGTTTGCGTTGATTGCGGAGTCGCGTCGTTTGCGCGATTCGATTCGTCGGTCAATGAACGCGTCGGCCCGCAAGCGTCGCTAACGAACGCGACGCGATAACAATAAAAAAGGAGACAAAAATGGAATATTACGACAATACGGCTCGCGGTATGGAACGCGGAGCGGTTTCGCTTTTGGACGACGTCGGGGCGCGCTCGCGCTTTTTGACGCGAACTTACCTCAACCTGACCGGCGCCGTCGCGGCGTTCGCGGCGATCGAGACGCTTCTTTTCGCGTTTTGCGGCAACGCGATTATGAACTTATGGCTGGCGAACGCAAAAGTAACGGGAATCGCGATCTTGGTTCTCTGCTTGGGCGGTCCGTTCGTCGCGAACGCGATTTTGAGCGCGTCGAAAACGAAGTTCGGGCATTACGTCGCGCTGGCGTTTTACGTCGCGATGTACGTCTTGATCTTTATGCCGATTTTGGCGATCGCGCTTCATTTCGTCGACGGCGGTTTGGCGCTGGTGGGGCAAGCGGCGGGGCTGACGGTTTCCCTTTTCATCGCGCTGACGGCGGCGGTTTTTATTACGCGTAAAGACTTTTCGTTCCTGCGAGCGTTTTTGGTTTTTGCGTCGTTCGCCGCGTTGGGGTTGATTCTCGCTTCGATGCTGTTCGGTTTTGCGCTCGGCGTCGTGTTCTCCGGCGCGATGATCGCGTTGGCTTGCGGGTACATCCTTTACGACACGTCGAAGGTGATGTTGCACTGCGACGAATCGATGGACGTCGTCGCGTCGATCGAGCTGTTC
Organism: Thermoguttaceae bacterium; assembly: GCA_017466305.1. Taxonomy (GTDB): domain Bacteria; phylum Planctomycetota; class Planctomycetia; order Pirellulales; family Thermoguttaceae; genus RUG369. The sequence continues at coordinate 1,533 of JAFTUJ010000135.1, read as the reverse complement.
GCGTCGTTGATGACGCTCTTCTATTACGTCCTGCATTTGCTCCTGTCGCTGAACCGCGACTAAGCAAGCGGCGGAAGAGGCGAAAAATCGGCAAAATAGCCGACTTGGTGAAATGGCCGATTGAGCGAAAATAGCCGATCGAGCGAAAATAGCCGATCGAGCGAAAATAGCCGATCGAGCGAAAATAGCCGATCGAGCGAAAATAGCCGATTGAGCGAAAGTAGTCGACCGAGCGAATTGGGCAAATTGGACGAATTTAGCGAAAACGGGCGCTTTGCGTAAAGCGGCGACCCGTTTTTTGCGGCGTCGAATTTGACGGAAAAAACGGTCGCGCGCAAAAAAAGGAACGTCGAACAAAATTTTTTTAAAATTTTTTAAGAAAATTTTCGCGTTCGACGTTTCCGCGTTTCTCGGAAAAGCGACGGAGTAACCGCTTTCTAAATAAGAGGATAAGTCGGAGAACGCGCCGGAGAAAGGGCGCGCCGACGTAAAATTTTTCTTGCTTTTTTCTAAAAAAAAACGCCGGAAGCCTTGCGAAACGGTTCCGCCCCCTTGAAAATTTGGTTCGCGTTGTTAAAATGAAAGGACGCCGTTAATTGGGAGGGCGTGATTTTAGCCGCGTTCGGGCCGCGTTTTAAAAGGACGACGGCGCGCCGCGAAAGAAGTTTGAGGAGACAACCGTTATGGCGATCGGCGCCCATGAGTTTGATTTAAAACAACTGGTGTTGTACGGCGGTTCGTTCGGGCCGCGCGAAATCGACCAGTTGCGCGAAGAAATCGCTCGCGATCTTAAAAAATTCGACGAGTTAAAAGAAGCGATCGGCGAACTCAAAGCGAAAGACGAAGAAGAGTTGAGCCCGGCGGTTCGGGTCAAGCTCGGCGTTTGCGAGTTCTTGGTCGGAAATTACGCCGATTCGTTGGCCTCCCTGAAAAAGGGGGACGGCGGCGCGCTCGCGCAATTCTATTTTGCGAAACTCCGCGCCGTTAATAAGGAATACGACGAAGCGATCGCCGCGTACAACACCGCGCAATCGGCCGGTTACAACGTCGACGTTTGCGCGCTCGGGCGAGCGGAAGTGTACCGCGAAATGGGGCGGCTGTCGCAAAGTTTGCAAGAACTCGACTGCCTCTCCGGCGCCATCGAGCAAACGGCGGAATACCTGTACCAACGCGGCGCGACCGTCGGCGCTATCGGCGGCAATCCGCAAGAGTCGATCGCGCTGTACGAACGCGCTCTCGCCGTTAATCGCAACCATCCGGGCGCCCTTTTCGGGCTCGCGCTCGAAAACGAACGTCGCGGGAACGACGAAGAAGCGCTCGAGTTGTACAAGCGCGCCGTCGCGCACTTCCCGACGAACGTCGGAACGCTGATCAACCTCGGGATTCTTTACGAAGACCTCGAGATGTACGACCAAGCGATCATCTGCTTCCAACGCGTCCTCGACTCCTTCCCGACGAACGCCAAAGCCGCGCTCTTCTTGAAGGACGTCAAAGCGTCGAACGACATGCGCTTCGACGAAGACGAACAACGCA
>JAFTUJ010000134.1 GCA_017466305.1 Thermoguttaceae bacterium | reverse complement strand
TAAATCGGCCTCGCCGCCGCGAACGTTTCTCCAAAAGCTCGCCGTTTCGCGAACGTTTTTCGATTCGTTCGGCCCGAAAGGTCGCGGGCCAAGGAGCGCGTCTTTTATCGTTTCGTCGAGCGCGCGCCCTAACGCTCGCCCCCGGCGAAGGGGAACGAAAAATAGGGCGCGGAAGCTTTCGACGCTAATACGCTTTTTGCTATTTTACATGTAAATCCACTGGTAGTCAAGCTCCCCCGGCAAATTATTATAAATTTCTTTGCCGCCGCGGTGGATTTCGTCTCCGGGATTGTCAACATTCAGCTTCAAGACCTTGCGGAAGACGTCGCGCCCGCTTCCGATTCGACCGTCTTCGTTCGCTTCGTCTTCGGCGGCGTCTTGCCAACGAAGAGCGTTCGTCAAGCCGCTAATGTAAATCGAGAAGCGGTCGATACGCGGGTCGACGTCGGTCCAAGTCGCGATCCCCCAAACGGTTTCGCCGGGCGCGATTTTACGATTGGCCATCCGCACGGAGTCCAAAAATTCTTGCCCGCGCCCCTCTTTAGCGGCGATTTGCGCAAACGCCAACGGTAAATATTGGTCGAAATAAACGCCCTCTTCGGAACCTTTTTTTTGCCCGATAAAGAACCCGCTCTTGTCCTTCTCGTAAAGGAGCCGCTCTTGGATCGACGCGCTGGCGAAAACCATGCGCGGCGCAAAGCGAACGGCGCCCGGGATCGAACCGTCTTCGTTCGGCGCTTGACCGTTGTAATCGACGGCTTGCGGAGTCGGCAACCCGCTCAAATTGTTCGACGGCGTTTCAAATTTTTCATTGTCGGCCCCGCGAACGCCGCCGACCGAAACGTCGACGCTGTACTTCTCGACTTCGCCTTCCTTCGCGCCTTGCAGCTCCATTTCCGTTTTCAGCTCGTTGCGCAAGCATTTGCCCGTATTCGTCGCCGAATAAACGAGATACCAAACGCGTTTGCGTTCCATTTTGCCGTTTTTGGCCGGAAAATCGACTTCGATCGTCAGAATATTTTTATAACTGAATTCCAGCTGCCAAATTTCTTTAGTAAAGAAAAGGTCGGTCGCCCACGCGTATTCTTCGGCGGTTCCGCCCTCTTTGTTCACGCCGTCGGCGACGATTTCCGGCACGTCGCTCCATTGATACGTTTCGTCAAAACCGATAAACGGTCGAATCGTACGCATCGCGACGTCGCCCTGCGCGGCGACCGGAGCGGCGTTCGCGACGAGGAACAACGAAGCGCAAGAGCAAAGCGCCGTCGAAACGAAGCGGCGACTCGAAATCTCTTTCCAAATTTTGTTTAAAAGCGTTGTTTTCATTTTCCGCGCTCTATTTCTAAAAACGATGTTGCTCGCGACGTCGCGCGCCGCGCTCTCGGCGACGCCCGAGAAACGCGACCGAAAGCGCGCTCGAAAACTTCAATCTCGAGCGGAGCCGCTAAACATATAGTATAACGCCAAGGGGCGCAAACCGTCAACCGATTATTCGGCTTCCCCGTTCGCTTTTTTCAAATTTCAGTCGGCGCAATCGTTAGAAACCCAATAATCGGCGCGGCGCGAACGTTTTTCCGCCGAATCGCCGCGCCGAACGCTAAAGAAAAAGGACGGTAACGCCGCCTCCGCCGGGTAAAAAACACTCTTCGCCGGGCCAAATTTTGCGCACCATCGGCGAACGCTCCGCCCAAGCGCGCACTCGCTCCCGAAGAACGCCGCGTCCGCAACCGTGAACCACCTCCAACGCCTTCCCGCGATGGGCGCCCGACTCGACCTCGCGACGCAACCGCTCCATCGCGGCGTCCGGATGAAACCCGTGCAAGTCGATCGAAAAATCCGGCTCAAACGCTTTTCCCATTTCGCCGCTCTCCCCTATTTTATCTTTTTTATGCTCAAACGGCGACGCAACGAGCGGCAAAGTCGACGCAAACCGTCCGACTTCCGCAATTCGCGCCGTCGCCCAAAGAAAACGAAACGCCCGGTTTCGACGGCGAAAACGCCAGTCGCGCCTCGCCGTCAAAACCGAGCGATTTCACCCGGCTTGCGCCGTCGCGTTATTCAACCGAGACGCCCCAAACTTCCATTTCGGTGATTCCGCACCACTTCAGCGGGAAGGACGCTTCCAAATCGGTCAAGCGCACCGACGTAACGCGGCGTTTCGAGAACTCGAACGTTTGCGGTTCGGCGGTTTCCTTCAACTCGATTTTTTCGGTCGAGCCGTCCGAGAAACGGAGGGTCGCGGTCTTCCAAACGTCGTCGTGCGGGAAGTCGGCGCGAACCCAGATCACGACCTTGTCGATTTCGACTTCGGTTCCGAAATTAATGTCGAGCCAAAGGTCGGTTCGGAGGTTCGGGCCCCACGACGGGAAGTTCGGGCCGTGTCCGCGGTTGTTTTTATTCCCGTCGATAACGTTCTTCGCGGCGAACTCGACTTGGTAACCGTATTCGCTGTTCGAGGTCGCGTGCGGGTACGACTCGACCGTCGCGGCGTCGCCTTGAATATCGTTCGGATTCAACGCGAGGTTGCGGTAGACGTTTTCCGCGCCGGTTTTCTTCGCCAACGACGGCAACTTGCGCTCGAGGTAAGCCTTAACGAACGCTTCGCGCGCTTTCAGGCCGCCCGCCTCGAACTGTTCGAAATCTTCGAACGCCGGTTTTTCGCCGGTTTCGTCGGCTTCGATCTTCTTCGCGACGTTGTCGTCGACGATCTCGGCCATTTTTTCGCGTTTCATTAAATAATAAGCGTACTTCGCGTGTTCCTCCGGCGTCCAAAGCTCGGTTTCTTCGAGGTAATCGCCGCAGTACGGAACTAGGAGGTCGATCCACATCGCGATTTTACGCAACGACAAATCGTCGATTTTGACGTCGCGGTGGTTTTCGTCGCGTTCGCCTCGGAACATCGTAACGACGCGGCTCTTGGCGGCGCCGGCGTGATACGGCGGGAGCATCGCCGGACCCTCTTGGATACCCAAGTAGTGCGTGCGCGGGCCTTTGTGAACGCCGTCTTGCGTCAGCAACATATACGCTTCGCTGAACGTGCGCCCGGCTTTGTGCATTTCCTTGGCGCGGCCCGGGTCGGAGAACGCGGCGTTCCCGAGGAGGCTGAACGGCGCCGGGGTTCCGTCGGCCTTTTTGCCGCCGGTATGGCAGGAGACGCAATGACCGTCCAAAATCGGTTGGATTTCGCGAACGAAACTGAACCCGGAGTCGGCGAAGCGGCCCGGCGCCGGCGTCCAAAGCGGCTTCGGCGTCGCGACGCCCTTGCGGAGCGCGTCCGTCGTCGTCGCGGTTTCGACGCCGACGTTTTGGATGATATTATCCTTCGGCTCGTGACAGCCGACGCAGCCGAACGTTTCGCCCGGTTGGAGCGTCGACCAGCTGCGCATCGTTTGCGCGACGTCGCCGTTTTCGTCGATCAGTTGGAAATAAACGGGCGTCAGCGCCGGGACTTCGAAGTACGCGGAACCGTCCGCTTCAACCGGGACTTCGCCGATCACCTTCTTAACGTCCCAAGTACCGTTGTTCCCGGCGACCGGAGTCGCGACCATCGCGCCCCCCGCCGGGCCGCCGTTCACATTGTTGCGAATCCCCGCCGCTCGGAAATCGAGCGCGACGACGCGGAGCGACTTGATTTTCCCGCGTTCGACGCCCGCGAGGCCCGGGCCTTCGTACACGTCTTGAACGTAATAACGACCGGTCTTTTCCTTCAAATTAACTTGCGAAACGCGCGTCGTCGGGATCGAACGCTCGGCCAACGGGAGCGCTTGCCCGCAGCTGATCGCCGGGTCGAACGCGAGAAGTTCGCGGTTCCCCGCCGGGTCGAACCAGTAGACGCCGAACGGAACGCCGTACCACTTGCCGTTCGGACGGCGGCCTTCCGGCAGATAAGCGACCAAGAAGTTAGTTTCGTCGAACGCGTAAGGATATTGGAACAATTCGCCGACTTGCCCGTAAGCGTCGATTCGCTCCGCCGGGGTTTCGCGAACCGGAGCGATCAGCGTCGCGCCTTGGTTTTCTTGCGTCCCCTTCGAACGGTCGATCATCATCAGCTTGCCGTGTTGGTAGGTGTGGTGCCCGGACGCGATCGCGATCACCTTGCCGGTTCCCGGAACGCCGCGAGCGTGCATCACCGTCGTCGGGAAATAGGAGTTGTTCCCGTAAAATTCCGTTTGGCCGGTTCCGTCGACGTTCATCGCGAAGAGCGGTTGCGGGTAAATCTGCCCGCGGTCGTTGTAATCCCAACGGGTGTAAACGACGCGACCGTCCTCGATGATTTGCGGGTAGTTGACCGTTACTTGGTCGACCGAAACGCGACGGAGGAAACGGCCCTGCGCGTCGCAGGTGTAAAGGTTCGAAACCTCCGTCCACCAGCAGTCGGTGATTTGCGCGCAACGGGTCGAGCAGAAGAGGAAATCGCCGTTCGGGAGGTAAATCGGCTCGATATCCGCGACGCCGAGGCCGAACGTGATTTGGCGCGTCTTTTTCGTTTCAATATCGTATTCGTAGAGATGGAAATCGTCTTCCGTGAAGCTCTTGCGCATCGCGAAAACGATTCGTTTGCCGTCCCAAGAGACGTCGGGGTCGCGAATCGTCCCCTCCGCCGTCGAGACGAGAACCTCGTGTTTGAGCGTTCCGTCCGGTTGGAACGTCGCGAGGCAAAGTTGGCCGCCCGGCTTGCGGTCGACGCTGAAGTCGAGGTAGGCTTCGTCGCTGACGTCTTCGGTGTAAGCGTAATGGCTCGCGCCGATGACGTAATGCTTCGTGTAAACGAACGCCGGCGCGTTTTCGACGACGACCGCCAAACGGCGAGCGCGGCGGGCCTTGCAGACGTCGGCGTAAAGTTCGCGCCAACGCGGGTCGGTTCCGTTCGCGGAGTCGGCGGCTAAGTCGACGAAGCGCGAACGGAGCTTTTCGACCGCCGCTTTCGAACCGGCGGGAGCGATAAATTCGTTTTCTTCGTCAAATTCGGCGTCTTTTTCGAGCGCGGTCAAGAGGCGGTCGACAAGGTCGCGCTCTTTCGAATCGCTTTTTTCGTCGACGAAGAACCCCGGCGCGGCGTCCTTCGCGTCTTGCGCCAACCAATCTTGGAAGAGGCGCGCCTCGAACTTGGCGGCGTCGAACCCCCAATCGGACTCGGCGCCGTTCGACGGAACGGGCCCGCAACCGAATAAGAAGGCGAACGTCGACGCCCAAACGCCCCAAACGGCGAAACGGTTAATCAACGACGGCATTTTTCCCTCCAAAACGCGCCGAAATTCGACGCAATTCCAAAATTCAAACTTAAAAACAAAATCCGATTAACGACGCTCCAAACGCGAAACCGCGCTCGAACGTCGAACCGACCCAACCGCGCCCGACGACCAAAAAACGGTCGCCGAACGCCGATTTTGTCAATATTAAT
>JAFTUJ010000010.1 GCA_017466305.1 Thermoguttaceae bacterium | reverse complement strand
GCTTTCCCTTGCGATTCGACAAGACGTCGCATACAGTCGGCGCCGATTCGCGCGGCCTCGACCGCCGGAACCATATCCTCGTCCTCGTCTTCGAGATCCCAATCCGGGCACGTTTCGATATACTCGACCGCCGCCTCGAACGCCGCCGCGGCCTCCGCGTAAGCGCCGACGTGAAAACGCGTTAGCGCGAGGTAAAAGTCTTGCCAAAATTCCTCGTCCATATCGAAGAACTCTTTGTCGATCCGTCCGGCGTCGTACTCGCGCAACACGTCGGCGACGGTCGCGAAGCGGCGGAAATACGGCGTTACTTCGTCGCGCAAAAACGCTTCGACGCCGGTCAAAATCGCTTCGATTTCCTCCTCGTTCTTCGGCGGCCCCTGCCACGTCTTTTGTTCGGCGGTCGCGACCCAGCCTTCGTCCTCTTGTTCTCGATGTTCTTTCCAAAAACGCTTCAATTTCTTTTGCGTCGCGGCGTCTTGCGGAGCGTTCGCCCAAGCGTCGAAACGAGAAACGCGTCCAACGCCGTAATCGACGACCAAATACCCGTTCCAGTAATGGAATTGGCAATAATGGCTCATAATTTCCGCCGTCCGCGTCCAACCTTGCTTGTCGTCTTTCTCTTGCGTAAACCCAAGCGGTTCCAAGGTTTGCGCGATCAGCTTTTTAACGCGGCGCGTCAAGGCGCTTTTAAGTTTCGTCGCTTCTTTCTTGGCGTCGTCCGACATTGCGTTTCCTCCTCGGTTTCAACGTTTTTGAAAATCGCGTTCCGACGCCGCCGTCGCGAACGCTTTATTCGATACCGTTAGTATAACGCCGCGCTAAGTCTAATGCAAGGAAAAAGAAGAAGAAGAAGAGAAAAAAACGAAAAAAAAGCGGAAAAAAAGAAAAAAAAAACGCCGAGCGAACCGAAATCCGCTCGACGTTTCTTCTTTACGTCGACAACGCAAACCGCTTAAACGCCGAGTTTACGCCGTTTCGTTTTCAACGCGACGCCGATTAACAACGGCGTTCGCGACCTCCGCCTTGACGACGCCGACTAATCGCCGGTTACTCGCCCGCTTTCCCTTGCGCTTCGGCGCGACGTCGCATACAGTCGGCGCCGATTTTCGCGGCGTCCATATAGACGCGGAACGAATCGTCTTCCCTTAACCAGCCGGTCTGCGGATCGAGCCAATCGGGGCTCATTCGCCTGCACGCGTCAAGCGTTTCCTCCACGGCTTGGTCAAAACTCGCCGCCGCTTCCGCGTAAGCGCCGTTATGAAAATACGTTGTCGCAAAGTAAAACGGAACCCAAAACACGTTGCCGCCAAACCCGAAAATATCGGTTTCCGAGACGCCGGCAAGATAACCGCGCAAGACGTCGTTCGCCTCTTGGTAACGTTCAAAAAACGGAATCGCGTTCGTCGTTAAAAAACTTTCCGCTTGGTTCAGTATGATTTCAACGTCGTCGTTTTCCGGCGGAAAGTCCCAACCCATCGGGTCGGCGCGAACGAGCGATTGCACGGCGCCGACTTCAAAACTTTTAAGTTCGGCGCTGCGAAAACGTTCAAGCGCCTCTTGCGTTTTCGAGTCTTGCGGCGCGTCGCTCCAACAAGAGAAATCGGGAAGATACGCGAAGGAACGCTCGCAAAACACTTTGGCGCCGTTAACGAAAGAAAAATGGAAATTTTGACGCAACGTGTTCGTCGTTCGGAACCAAAACTGCCCGCCGTCTTTCTTAAACCCAAGCGGTTCTAAATGTTGCGCGCAGAGCTTTCGGAGCCGTCGCGTCGTCGCGCCTTTAAGTTTCGCGATTTGTTTCTTTTCGTCGTCCGACATTGCGTTGTCTCCTCGGTTTCAACGTTTTTGAAAATCGCGTTCCGACTTTCCCGTCGCGAACGCTTTTATTCAATACCGTTAGTATAACGCCGCGCCAAGTCTAAAGCAAGGAAAAAGAAGAAGAGAAAAAAACGAAAAAAAGCGAAAAAAGTCGCCGACGCGCCCCCAAGGAGCGGGAAAAAAGAGAAAAACGCAAAAAATCGCGCTTGCCGACGTTGCGCGACGAAGCGTCGAACGCGTTTGAGCGGCGACCAAAAAAACGCCGAGCGAACCGAAATCCGCTCGACGTTTCTTCTTGTTCCGACGACGCAAACCGCTTAACCGCCGAGTTTACGCCGTTCCGTTTTCAACGCGACGGCGATTAACGACGGCGTTCCGCGATTTCCGCTTTGACGTCGGCGATAAACGTTTCGACCGGAATCGCGCCCATCTCGCCTTGTTTGCGGCCGCGAACGCCGACCGAGTCGCTCTCCGCTTCCTTCGCGCCGACGACGCAGAGGTACGGAATCAAATCGTTGCGACCGTCGCGAATTTTCGCGCCGATCTTTTCCGAGCGCAGGTCGCACGAGACGCGCAAACCGGCTTCGCGCATACGTTTTTGCACTTGCTTCGCGTAATCGTCGAACTTTTCGCTAATCGTCAGGATGCGAACTTGCTCCGGCGCCAACCACGTCGGGAACGCCGCCGCGAAGTGTTCGATCAAAATGCCGGTGAAGCGTTCGAACGAACCGAACGGCGCGCGGTGAATCATCACCGGACGGTGAAGCTCGCCGTCCGGGCCGATGTATTTCAGGTCGAAACGGTCCGCCGACGGCAGGTTGTAGTCGAGCTGAATCGTCCCGAGCGGCCACTTGCGGCCCAGGCAGTCGCGGACGACGAAGTCCGCTGTCGGGCCGTAAAACGCCGCTTCGCCCTCGACGACTTCCAACTTCGGCAAGTCCATTTCGCGGCACGCGCGTTCGAGCGCGTCTTGCGCCTTCTTCCAGTTTTCCGGGTCGCCGACGTATTTCGAACTCGTCCAGTCGCGGAAGCTAAGGCGAACTTCGTAATCTTCGAAGCCCATCGTGCGCAAGACCATCAGCGTCATATCGACGCAGTTCTTAAACTCTTGCTCGACTTGCTCTTCGGTGCAGAAGATGTGCGCGTCGTCTTGGGTGAAGCCGCGAACGCGGGTCAAGCCGTTGAGTTCGCCCGATTGTTCGAAGCGGTGAACGTTCCCAAATTCCGCCAAGCGCAACGGCAACTCGCGGTAGCTGCGCGGTTTCGAGTCGTAAACGGAAACGTGCAGCGGGCAGTTCATCGGACGGAGCAAGTAACGGTCGCCGCCGTCGACTTCCATCGGCGGGAATTGGCTGTCGGCGTAATACGGGTAGTGCCCGGACGTTTCGAACAGCTCGACGCGGCAGATGACCGGCGAGTACATCGGCTGATATTCGCGCTTCAGCAACTCTTGGTAAAGGAAGTTTTCGAGTTCGCGACGGACGATAGCGCCCTTCGGAAGCCAAACGACGAGCCCGGCGCCGACTTTCGGGTCGACCATAAAGAGCTCGTGCCGCTTCCCGAGGACGCGGTGGTCGCGTTTTTTCGCTTCTTCGAGCTGCGTCAGGTACGCGTCGAGTTCTTTTTTGTCGAAGAACGCCGTCCCGTAAACGCGGCGGAGGCTTTGGTTGTTCGCGTCGCCCTTCCAGTACGCGGCCGAGGTCGACATAATCTTGAACGCCCCGATGAATTTCGGCGACGGAATGTGCGGCCCGCGGCAGAGGTCGAGGAACTCGCCTTGACGGTAGAACGAGACCGTATCCTCTTCGCCGAGGCCGGTTTCGAGGTGTTCGACTTTCAACGTTTGCCCGGCGCCCTTCAAAAGCGCGATCGCTTCGTCGCGGCTCATTTCGATCCGTTCGAACGGCTCGTCTTCCTTAACGATCTTCGCCATTTCGGCTTCGATCTTCGCGAAATCGTCTTCGGTGAACGGCTCTTCCTTCCAGAAGTCGTAATAGAAGCCGTTTTCGACGGTCGGCCCGAACGCGAGTTGGACGTTTTCGTAAAGGCGCATGACGGCGCGCGCCATCACGTGAGCGCAAGAGTGGCGCATAATGTCGAGCGCTTCGGCGTCTTTTTTCGTCAAGAGGCGCAGTTCGACCGTTCCCGACTCCGGCAAAAATTCGGAAGCGGAAATCGTTTGGGCGACCGGATTTCCGGCGTCGTCGCAAACGTCGGGCGTCGTAACGACCGCGGCGACCGTCGCTTTGGCCAAGCCGGAGCCGATCGAAGCGGCGACGTCGATCGGACGAACGCGATTTTCGAAACTTTTTTCATTACCGTCGGGAAGAACGACTTTCAACATCGGAGAACCTCAAAATATCGAAGAGGATTTTGCGCGAGGACGGGTTTCTTCGACGACCGAGCGCCGAACACAAAACGGCGACGGCCCGTTTCGCCGTCCGAGGGGCGGGAAACGCTCGCTAATCTTCGTTATTATACTCCGAAAACGAGATTTGGAAACCCCCGCCGCGTTAAAAACGTCCGAAAAAGCGCCGCGTTTCGAGCCGCCGTCGCAGTCGCCGCCGACGACGTTTGACCGACGTTCGCGCCGCCGAATTCGCCGATATTTCCGATATTTCCTGCAAAACCGAGCCGCTTAAACTCCCGACAAACCGCCGCGACGGCAAACCGTCAAACGCCGCAAGTCGCCGCGAGTTCGTCGCGCCCTAAAAACGCCCTAAGAAAAGAGAGCAAAAAAGAAGCGAAAAAAGTCGCGCGCCGCGGACGTCCGCCCCCGCCCGCCTTCCGGACCTCTCAATTCGGAAAGTCGACGAAGACGAACGCCGCGACGCGCCGTCGCAAAACCGCCCGCCGACGCCGAAAGGTTGAGGCAGATTTATCCAAAAGCGTCGAAAGGCGTCTCGCGACGTCGCGCTTATTATAAACGCAAAATTAGGCGACGTCAAGTAGCGTTTTTGGCAAAAACGAGTTTTTTTCTCAAAATCCGTTACACCGCGACACTTTCTCAACTTTCCGAATTAACGCGTTCAAATTAATCGGCTTAAAAGCGCGAAACGACGCCGATTAACGTTAACGAATCGACGCGACGCCGCTTTTCCCGTTTTTTCTTTTCCTCTTATTGCGACGCCGTTTCGCTTTTCGCTCGTCGCGACGTCGCGCCGCCGACGTTTCGCCGCGCCTTATTTACCCGAAAAGCGATGCGGCGTCAACAAAACCCGGTCGACCGCCCCTTTTGGGACGCTTTTGTGACGCTTGTCGGGCGTTTGCAGGCCGCTTGTCGGGCCGTTTTTAGTCGCTTTTTGGGCGTTTGTAGGCTGCTTGTCGCTTTTTTCCTTATTTTTCCCCTTTTTCGCAATTTCGCCCGTTTTTTGGTTGAAATCGCTTCGCCGCCGCGTTATAATAACGTCGGGGCGGAAGCGGAAGCGCGACGACGTTCGACCGCAACCCCTCCGTTTTCAACGTTTACAACGCTCGCGTTCCAACGGTTCGCCGTTTTTTTTCGTTCCGCTCGTTTCGACCGTCGGCGCCGACGCGTCTTGTTCGCCGTCCGAGGTCGAGCTTGCTAGAAAGGGTTTCGTTATGCGCAAAAGTATTGTCGCCGCGACGTTTGCGGCTCTTTTCCTCGTCGTCGGCGCGGTCGCGTCGTTCGCTCAAGACGCTCAAAAATCGCCGGTCGGCGTCGAGCGCGTCATTTGGATCGGCTCGGACGGGTTCGGCTCGCACTACGTGAATTGGGACGAACTCCCGAACCTTCGCAAACTCCGCGACGGCGGCGCTTGGACGCTTCATATGCGCAGCGTTCTCCCGTCGTCGAGCGCGATCAACTGGGAAACGCAGCTCGCCGGCGCGCCGTCCGAAATGCACGGCTACCGCACTTGGGGGAGCAAAAAGCCCGACCTGCCGCCGATTTACGTCAACGAAAACGGTCGTTTCCCCTGCATTTACAAGGTCTTGAAGGACGCGAACCCGGAAATCGTCTCGACCTCGATTTACTCTTGGGACGGAATCGGTTATCTGTACGATAAAACCGCCGTCGCCGACGACCGCTCCGTCAAGGGCGACCCGGCCGTTTTCGCGGGCGCGCTCGAACAATTCGACAAAAACCCGACCTTCGCGTTCGTTTATTTCAGCGAACCGGACAGCGTCGGGCACGGGATCGGTTGGGGGACGCCGGAATATCAAAAGATGCTGACGACGATCGACGATTACGTCGGCAAACTCCTCGCGGAACTCGAAAAGCGCGACATGATGAAAAACACGCTGATTCTCTTCACGTCCGACCACGGCGGCACCGGCAAGGGGCACGGCGACGGCGTTATGGAGCATATGGAAGTTCCGTTTATCCTTTACGGACAAGGGGTTAAGCCGGGCGAAATTAAGGACGTCGTCGTTCACTTCGACGTCGCCGCGCCGATCGCTTGGGCGCTCGGCGCTCCGCGACCGCAGGCTTGGCGCGGCGTTCCGGTCGAATCGGCGTTCCAAAAGTAAGCGATTTTTAACGTCTTAACGTTTTTGCGGAAAGCAGTTAAGCGGCGTCGCGTTCCGCGTTCTTTCTCGAACGCGGCGCCGCTTTTCCCTTCTCGCCGTTTTTGGCTTTTAGGCTTTTTTCTTTCTTACGTTTGCAACGCAACACGTTTCTTCGAAAGGACTTCCGATGAAATTTTACGTTTTGGATGAAACGCCGGATTTTTACGATCCCGAATACAAAAAATTTCAAAATCCCGATTATCCGGATATGGAAGAGGGCTCGAGCGACGGTTCGCCGGAACATTGGGAAGAGCCGACGCGTTGCCCGGTTTGCGGAAGTTGGTTCGCCGGGGGGCGTCGCGTTCCGCCTTACGAAACGGAATTGGTATTGTACGCGCCGACGTTCGCCGACGTCGTTTTGCGCTCGAACTTCTTGACTTCCGAGAAGTTTAAAGAATCGTTCGAAGCGTCGGGCTTGACCGGGCTAACTTTCGCGGGGCCCGTTTCCGTTGTTAAGGTCAAGAAAGCCAACAGAATACGCCGAAAAATACTTCCGGAGCCGCCCGTTTATTATTTAGCGTATGTCGCGGAAAACCGCGCGACGGTCGACCATCGCCGTTCGGAAACCGTTTTTTATAAAGACGGCGAACCGAAATGTCCTTACTGTCTTACTTGCAGCGTTCGCGTTCTTCCTCGGTTGTGCGTCGACGAAGAGTCTTGGGACGGAACCGATATTTTCACCCTTAAAGGCAGTCTTGGCGCAACTTACATTACGTCGGAGCGGTTTGCGCGCTGGTTCGAAGCGAACGGTTTTACCGGCGCGGAACCGATTCCCGCGGAAGAATATAGCCTCGACTGGCGCCCGGAGGCGGTCGTTAAACGCATTTTCAGCGGCGACAATCCGAACGAAATTCTCTTCGACGAAGAGCCGTAAACGCGCCGAAACGCCGGGCTCGCCGGTTCGCCGGTTCGCGCCCCGCAAGAAACGCCAAAACGCCGAAAAAACCGTCCGTCGACTCTTCGACTTCCCGGCTCTTTCGGCGTTTTGCGTTGGCGTTTGCGCTTGTTAACGTTTGCAACGTCGTTAACGCAACCGACGCGCGCTCGACGTTTGCGTTCGCTGGGCTCGCGTTTCCCCGTTGATTACAGCTCGTAACGGCGGTGATAGTTCAGCTTCTTCATTCGCTGGACGATGGCGGAGTGCATTTGGCTGACGCGGCTTTCGCTGAGGTCGAGCGTCGCGCCGATTTCCTTCATCGTCAACTCTTCAAAGTAATACAGGATAATGATTAAGCGTTCGCTTTTGCTGAGCCCCTTCGTGCAGACGCGAATCAGTTCGGCGCGTTCGAGGCGCTCGGTCGGGTCTTCGCCGCGCTTGTCCGGAATGACGTCCATCTCGGTAACGTCGTTGTCCCCCGATTGGTCTTGCCATTTCTTATCCAAGCTGGCGACGTTGACGCGGTGCGAGTCGACGATCGTTTTGCGCACTTCGTCGAGCGGTTGTTCGAGAAACTCCGCCAACTCCTCTTCGGACGGACGGCGCCCGTACTTCCCTTCCAGCACCTTGTACGCTTCGTTAAGTTTCGTCGCCTTCGAGCGCACCATCCGCGGCGCCCAGTCGAGCGAGCGCAACTCGTCGAGCATCGAGCCCTGCACGCGCGGAATGCAGAACGTTTCGAATTTGACGCCGCGTCCCGGGTCGTACGCCGACACCGCGTCGATGAGCCCGAACGAACCGGCGCTAATCAAGTCGTCGAGTTCGATTTCGTTCGGCAGCTTCGCCCGAATCCGCTCGGCGCGACGGCGCACGATCGGCATATAACGCTCGATCAACGCGTTGCGCAGTTCGTAATTGCTCGGATCGCTCTTATAGTCGAACCAAATTTGTTCGATTTCGTTCGCCGCAGGCGCCGTCGCTTGCTCTTCCATTGCCCAAAATCCCTTAACCAACGTTCTTCCTTCGTCGCGCCGACCTTCGACGCAAAGCGGAACCCGACGCGCTCCGGCGCCCGTTCCAGTTGCGAACACGATACCAACTTTTCCTCTTCTTGGGAAGACGATTTTCAACCGTTCGACCGAAATTTCGCCTAAAAAAGCGCCGCGTCGGTCGCGTCGGAAGCGCGTTCGTCCGTATCCAATAGTATCGGAAAGCGTCCGCAAAAACATCTTCAAACTCGAGAAAATTCGCAAATTTCCCGACTTTTTCCCGCTCCGGCGAACGGTCGCGACGGTTAAGCAAGGCGCGCAAAAGAGCGAAACTTTAACGATCGGCCCGCGCCAAAAAAATTTTAAAAAATTTCCGCGAACGCTTGATTTTCCGCCGACCGACCGTCATAATAACGGGAAACGGAGTGTGTTTTCGCGCGCTCCGCCTTGCGCAAATTCGACGTTTTCGCCCCTTCGCGCCGCCGTCGCATTTTGCGTTTTCCCTTTTTTCTTCCTATTTTCCGCATTTTAACGGAGTTTTTATGTCGCGTTCCCTTTCTTCGCTTCGACCGTCGCGTTCCGCTCGCTTGGCGACGTTGGCGTCCCTGTTGACCGCCGCGCCGCTGACGTTTGCGTCGTTTGCCTCCGCCGCCGAACCCGCGCAACCGGCGCAACCCACGCAGCAGGCGCAACCCACGCAGCAGGCGCAAGAAACG
>JAFTUJ010000133.1 GCA_017466305.1 Thermoguttaceae bacterium | reverse complement strand
GCCGCCGTCCCCTTCTCCGACAGCCAAGACAGCATATGCATCGCAAAGGCCAAGTCGGCGTAACTCTTCGGCGCGAGAACCCCCGCCGGCGCGAACCGCGGGTCGTTGATAAGAATCGGGTTGTCCTTCCCTTCCCACTTCGTCGAGTACGGCGGGTTCGAAACGATCGCGTCGAACGGTTCGTCGTCCCAATACGCCGGTTCGAGGAGCGTGTCGCCGTGCGCGATATGGAAGTTTTCGTACCCGACGTTGTGCAGGAACAGGTTGAAACGACAGAGGTTATACGTCGTTAAATTAATTTCCTGACCGTAAAACTTCATATCGTTGGTTTTAAGAATTTTCGAGAATTTCAAAAGGAGCGAACCGGAGCCGCACGCCGGGTCGTAAACCTTGTTGATTTCGTTCTTTCCGACGAGCGTAATTTCCGCCAACAGCTCCGCGACCTCTTGCGGCGTGAAAAATTCGCCCCCCGACTTCCCGGCGTCGCTCGCGTACATCGTCATCAGGAACTCGTAAGCGTCGCCGAACGCGTCGATCGAATTGTCGGTAAAGTCGCCGAGATTCAGCCCGGCGACCGCGTCGAGGATTTTGAAGAGCTTTTTGCCGCGCTCCAACGTCGAGCGACCGAGCTTCGGACTGTTGACGTCGACGTCGGCGAAAAGTCCCGCCAACTTCTCTTCGCTCGCCGTTCCAACCGCCGAATTTTCAATACTTTTGAAGACGTTCGAGAGCGTTTCGTTGAGGTTGGCGCGCTCTTCCTCCGAAGCGTCGCGAGCCGCGCTCCAAACGTTGACGACGAGTTGCGACGGCAGGATGTAAAAGCCCTTTTCCTTGACCGTTTCGACGCGACCGAACTCGGCGTCCTCGTCGGAAAACGCGGCGTAATCAAAGTTAGGGTCGCCGTCCTCCGCTTCCCGCTCGAGCCGATTAATGTACGACGTCAAATTCTCCGAAAGGAAGCGATAAAAGAGCGTTCCAAGGACGTAAGCCTTGAAATCCCAACCGTCTACGCTTCCGCGCAGATCGTTCGCGACCTGCCAAATCGCGCGATGAAGTTGTTCCGTTCCTGTTCTTTTGACACGACGTCGCCTCTCTTTCGGTATGTGCGTTCTTCCAACGACGCGCCCCGAACGCCGAAGCGCCGCCGTTTTTCCCCATTATACCGCAAAATTTTCTCGACGCAACGCCTCCCGGCGGAACGTCGCGCCAAACGTTGAAGGCCTCCGTTCAAGACGCGCCTTCTACATCATGTCGCCCAAACCAGCTTCGTCCGTCGAGTCTCATAAACGCGGCGCAAGAAATGTTTGGCGACGTCGCGTCGTTTTTCCCTTCGTCATAAAATACGCGAGTTACCTTGGACGACGCGACCGGCTTCAAGTCGCCGAGTTCCTTCGACAACGCAACCCCTTAAAGCGTGCGCGTTAAAACGCTTGCCCCAAATTTTCCGAGCGTCTTTCGTTCGGGAAACGCGTCCTCGACGACGTCCCGCAACCAATGCGCGCCGACGGTTGCGTCGATATAATCCAACGCGTTCGAGAAGTTAAACGACGATTCGTTATGCGCGAACAATTCAAACGCCCGCTCGTCCGTTACGGCTCTTCGTCGAAAAGAATTTCGTTCGGATTGTCGCCGCCGAAAATGCGTTTATTAACAGCTTCCGGGCGCCAGTCTTCGCTATATTCTTCCGCGGGAATTAGTTCCGCGCCAGTAAAACCGTTCGCTTCAAACCAGCGCGCAAACCGCTCCGAAGTAATGTAAGTTTCGCCAAGCCCGCCTTTAGGTGTGAAAATATCGGTTCCGTCCCAAGACTCTTCGACAATTACCAACCGAGGAAGAACGCGAACGCGGCAGCCAAGGCAATAAGGGCACTTCGGTTCGTCTCCTTCGTAAAAAACGGTTTCCGAACGGCGATGGTCGATCGTCGCGCGTTTGAACGCCGCATACGCGAAATAATAAACGGGCGGCTCCGGAAGGTTCTTTCGACGTATCCTGTTGGCTTTCTTGACCTTAACAACGGAAACGGGGCCCGCGAAAGTCAGCCCGGTCAAGCCCGACGCTTCGAACGATTCTTTAAACTTCTCGGAAACCAAGAAATTCGAGTAGAAGACGACGTCGGCGAACGTCGGCGTATACAAGGTCAATTCCGTCTCGTAGGGCGGAACGCGGCGCCGCCAGGTTAACCAACCTCCGCAAACCGGGCAACGCGTCGGCTCTTCCCAATGTTCCGGCGAACCGTCGCTCGGGCCCTCTTCCATATCCGGATAATCGGGATTTTGAAATTTTTTGTACCCGGGTTCGTTAAAAGCCGGCGTTTTCTCCAAAACGTAAAATTTCATCGGAAGTCCTTTCTTTTCGTTAATACAATGTTTTTTTCCATTCCTCAAGTTCATAAATGAAATTAGGGCGTGTTGCCATTAACGATTAAGCAAAATAACGATTGCGACAAAGTTTAAAAACGCCGAAAACATAACGTCGAGTTTATCGTAACGCGTCGCGATTCGACGGAAGTCCTGAATACGTCGAAAGAAACGTTCGATTTC
>JAFTUJ010000132.1 GCA_017466305.1 Thermoguttaceae bacterium | reverse complement strand
GGCGCCGCGCGTCGACGGCGCCGCGAAGTCGACTTTCCAACTCGAAGCAAAAACTTACTTCTTTAAACCGTCCAAAATCGGGCGCAAAACCGCTTCGAGCGCGTCCGTTTGGCGGTACATGCCGAGGTCGTTCGGGTGCGACGCGTCGACGGTTCCGTCAAAGTCGAGATTTTCGCCGAGCAGATTCTCGTGTCCGAGGTAATAAAGGTTCGGGTCGTTCGGCTTCAATTCGTCGAAAACTTTCTTCAATTCCGCTTGGTTGCGGCGGTGGAAGTCTTGACGCTCCGGACGAATCCAGGTGTTCGACATGCAGCGATCTTCGACGAGCAGAATCGGCGTGTTCGGGCGTTTTTCCCGCAAAATCTTCAAAAACGGAAGCGCGCGTTCGGCGACGAGTTCCGGCGACATGTTCGGCAACGCGTCGACGACGTAAACTTCCGCGTCGACTTCCGCCATCAGCTCCGCGATCGCCGGTTCCATTCGCGCCGAGCCGGAGAAGCCGAGGTTGACGATCGGATAGTCGATTCGGCGGCTCAAAATCGCCGTGTACGCCATCCCCGGGCGCGACGCGCAACCGCCGTGCGCGATCGAGGTGCCGTAATAAACGATCGGCTTTTTGTCGGTTCGCGGCGAAAGAGCGGTAAATTTCGCGCCTTCCGGAACGCCGATCGAGAGCGCGTCGACGCCGTTGTAAAGCGGGAGGTAAACCAAGTAATCGCGTTCTTTAGCCTCCATTCCGGAAATCCAAGTTTCCGTCGCTTCCTTTTTCGACGGCTTCGTGCAGGAGACCCAAAGCCAACGTTTCGAAACGTCGTCGAACGCGTAAAGGTCGAGCCCGGAAACGCCGGTCGCCGGCATGTGCGCCATCGCGAGACCGTCGGAATAGAGGTTGTAACGAACTTTGATTTCGGTCGCGTCGGTGCGGAAACGGACGACTTCGCCCGCCGAATGTTGCGACAAATTCCAAACGGCGCCGTTTACTTGCCCCTTGGCGCGGGCCGGGAAGCGCGCGAAATAGCGGTCAACGTCGTTCCAACACTTGTTTTCGACCGGCCATTGCGTCGCGTCGAACCAAGCGTACCCGGCGTCGACGGTCGGCTTCACGTCGACCGGTTCTTGAGCGCGAAGAGCCGAAACGCTCGTCGCCGCGACGACCGCCGCGAATAAAAACGCAAAAATCTTTTTCATCGAATCGTTTCCTTTATCAAACCGAAATCAAAAATCTTGACGCGCTCCAACGACGCGCCGGAAAAAACGAATCGACCGAAACCGCCGCCGACCGACCGCGATTTCGCCCTTATTAATATTAATGACAAACGCCGTCGACGCCGCCCCGCTTCTCGAGTAAAATCGCGAGAGCCGAGCGGCGTTTCCCGCGCCGTCAAAAACGGTTCGACCGTCAAACTTTACATCCGTTCGACCGTTTGAATGCCGAGCAACTCGAGCCCCTTGCGAATCGTCCGCGCGGTCAGGTCGCAGAGGAGCAAGCGGTTCGCCTTGACGTTTTCGTCGTCCGCTTTCAAAACCGGACATTTTTCGAAGAACGCCGAGTAACGGTTGGCAAGTTCGTAAAGATACGTCGTCAACTGGTTCGGGCGATAGTCGCGGAGGACGTTTTCGAGCGCGCCTTCGAACTTCGAGAGTTCGAGCGCGAGGGCCCGTTCCTCCGGCGCGGCGAGAACGAGCGTTCGCGTTCCGTCGGCGAACTCCTTCCGCAACGCTTCGACGTCGACGCCGCCGCGAGCGAAAATCGAACGGACGCGAGCGTAAGCGTACTGCATGTACGTCGCCGTGTTGCCGTTCATCGCGAGCATTTTATCGTAACTGAAAACATAGTCGCTTTCGCGGTTTTGCGAAAGGTCGGCGTAAACGAGGGCGCCGATCCCGACGCGTCGCGCCGTTTCGCGCTTTTCGTCGTCCGAAAGACGCTCCGCTTCCGGGCGGTTCGCGTCGTTCGCTTCCAAAACGGCCAACGCCCGCGCTTCCGCTTCGTCGAGGAGCGACTTCAAACCGACCGCGTCGCCGACTCGCGTCTTGAACGGGCGCCCGTCGTCGCCGAGAACCGTCCCGAACTTGACGTGCGTCAGCTCGACGTTCCCCATTCCGATGAAATCGGCGGCGGCAAAGAGCTGTTCGAAGTGGCGTGATTGGCGGAAGTCGACGACGTAAAGAATCGCGTCCGGCGCGAATTTATCGCGACGATATTCGAGCGTCGCCAAGTCGGTCGTCGCGTAAAGGAAACCGCCGTCGCGCTTTTGGATCAACATCGGGACGTCGTCCCCGGCGAGGAAAACGCCGATCGCGCCGTCCGTTTCGCGAGCGACGCCCATTTGTTTCAGGCGGTCGACGAGGGGCGCCAAGCGGTCGTTGTAGAAACTTTCGCCGAGCGTTTCGTCGAACTGAACTTGCAAACGTTCGTAAATTTTGTCGACTTCGGCGATGCAACGCGGCATGAACTCCTTCCAAAGCGCGAGATTTTCCGCGTCGCCGTGATGGAGTTTCGACGTTTCGGCCAAGACCGCTTCGCCGATATCTTCGCGCCCTTCGGCCAACTTCGCGATTTCCGGATTCCCTTCGACGCCGGCGATTTTTCCGACGACGGAGTCGTATTTTTCTTGCGCCGCGTCGAGCAACTTCGCTAAGCGGTCGCGCTCCTTATTCGCTTTTTTCAGCGCGTCCTTCGCTTCTTTCGTTCCGTCGGCGTCGGCGGCGGCCTTCGCTTCGGCGACCTTCGCGGCTTGGTCGGCGACCGATTTTTTCGCCGCGTCGAGGAGCGTTTCGGCGGTCGGGAGTTCCTTTTTCGCCCCGCGGTAGTCGACGAGTTGGCGCGTCAGGCGGTAAAGTCGGGCGAGTTCGTTCACCGGGTCGGCGTCGTAAGCGGCGCGATCGAGGAAGTTGCGGAAGCCGTAAATGATCATTCCGAACTGCGTTCCCCAGTCGCCGAGGTGGTTGTCGGCGATCACGTCGTGCCCGAGGAAGCGGTGAACGCGGGCGAGCGAGTTGCCGATCATCGTCGAGCGGATGTGCCCGACGTGCAGCGGTTTCGCGACGTTCGGCGCCGAATAGTCGAGGACGACGCGGCGCGGATTCGCCGTTTTGTCGACGCCGAGACGCTCGTCGGTCGCCGCTTTTTGCAACGTTTCG
This sequence comes from Thermoguttaceae bacterium, assembly GCA_017466305.1. Lineage (GTDB taxonomy): Bacteria > Planctomycetota > Planctomycetia > Pirellulales > Thermoguttaceae > RUG369. The sequence goes on along the minus strand of JAFTUJ010000132.1, from coordinate 319 downwards.
GCCAAACGCTCCGAGTTCACTTTGAGATTAATGAAGCCCGGCCCGGCGATTTCCGGCTCTTCTAACCAATCGTTCCAATCGAGGTTCGCGACGAGTTCGGCGGCGACGTCGCGCGGCGCTTTCCCCAACTTCTTTCCGAGCGGCATCGCGAGGTTCGCTTGGAAGTCGCCGAATTTCGCGTCTTGACTCGGACGAATCAGTTCCAAATACGGGCCCGGCTCGACGCCGATCGTTTCGAGCGCCTTGCCGAACCGTTGCGCGATGATTTTCAACACGTTCATTTTATCTCTCTTCGCTATTTTCGTTATTTTCTATTTTC